>DAONFN010000225.1:0-5605 GCA_035403625.1 Bacteroidales bacterium | reverse complement strand
TTCAATGCGGGTGGCATCGCTCAGCTTTTGAATGGATTGCAGGAAATATTCTTTCTTTTCATCCCCTTCCCGCATATCGGCCAGGTTGCTCAGATGGATGCCCCAGTTGTACGAAGTCTTAAAGCGGTCGGGAATAATTCCGATCGACCGGGTGTATTTTTCAAAAGCCTCCAGGAACAAAGCCTTTGCTTCCTCGCCCCGCTTCCGGTTGGCATAATTTCCCAGGTAGGTTCCCCAGTTTGACCACAGAACCTCATCGTCGGGATTGATGTGCGAAGCCTGTTCATATTTCGTAAATGCTCCCTTTGCCAGCGAATCGGATTCATCTCCCTGTTTCACAGCAGCCAGGTCGCCAAGGGCTTTCCCCCAGTTGATCAGGGAGTTGGCGTCCTGCGGATGGATCCGTAGCGCTTCCCTGAATTTATCGCAGGCTTCGAGGGTATAGGCCTCCTGCTCCGGCCCTGTGACCTGGTCCGAGAGGTTACGGAGGTCGCATCCCCAGTTATAGTAAGCTTCATATTTCTGCGGATTGTACGCAAGCGATTTGGCGTACTTTTCAAAGGCGGTCCTGAATTTTTCCACCGAAGCCGGCCCCGGCTCGGCCTGGGCCTCATTGCCCAGGTCGGTCCCCCAGTTGAAATAAATACTGGCCAGCAACGATCGCAGTTCGGGATCATCCAAGGCCGAAACCTGCTGTTCAAGCGATTCCAGGTCGTCGTACTTTTTAGCGATCAGGCAGTCGACCAGGGCTTTCTTCAACTGGCTTAAACTGATTTCTTCGGAGGTCATCTCCGGTTTCTTTTCCCCGGTCGTTTCATACTTGTTGATGGCATCCTGCACCCACTCCTTACTGGTTTCGAACCTGACTTTCACAGCCTTGTATTCATCCGATCCGTCGATATCCTTGATATTCTCCTGCAAACCCGCCAGGAAACTGAAAGGTTTGTTGAATATCCCCGGATCCCCGATCGGCATGGCCGAATTCAGGGCCAGGAAGAAGGAATCGGCATCGTATCCCTTCACCCAGAACGATTCGGAAAGCGGGTTGTCCAGAAGTTTTTCCCGGACCCTGCGCGATGGCTCTTCCTTCTGATAACCGATCCAGTACAACCCGTTTTCGAACCGCCCGAGGTTGACCAGGCGATCGAAGATGAAATCATCGCCGCTGTAACCGACCACGATCCAGGGACGGTTATTGGCGATCTTGTTCAGGATGCTGTCGGCCACCGGCCCGATCTTCGCCATTTCATCGCGGGTGTTCAATTGCCACAAACCATTATGACGCCCGTGTAAAAACGTCAGCGAACGGGTGTCGAGGGTGGTGGTCGTCAGGTCTTTCAGGATGGACAGGTCGTAAACGGGCGGGAACACATTGTACAGGGCCATGGCCCGTAACGCCAGGTCGTCGAAGTTGACGGTCAGGATATAATCGACGTACCCTTCCGCCAGCAGGTGGGCCAGGTAGATGTGACTCACGTTGATGCGGGCCTTTCCCACATAATCGCGGAAGATCGCCTTTCGTTGCACCGGTCCCAGGCAGGCCATGAGATCGGCATAGGAAGGTTTGGATCCAAATGCCTTGATATCGGGATTGTCCTTATGCTTTTCCAGCACCTGGTCGACAATGATCCCGGCAGTGGGAATACCGGCCGATACGGAGCACCCGGCGCCGATGAGGACAATGGCCCCGGGCTGGTTTTCCTTCCGGTTCTCGCTCAGCTTGTAAGCGATATGCTCAATCCTTTTTTCGATCATACTCGGGGACTATGGATGACGAATGAATGAAAGCAGGGCGGTAAAATTAATCAATCCGGAGATTTGAAGGATGGTCAGGACGACGGAAAGGAGGATGACCGCCCGGATGAACCCTGCGCCTTTCTTTACGGCGAGCCACGACGCGATCCAGGCGCCGATCATGCTTCCGCAGGAGAGGATCAGGCCGTACATGTAGTTGACCTTCCCGTCGAGCATAAAAACCGCCAGGGCAAAGATGGCATAAAAGAAGACAATGAGGTTTTTCACCGCGTTGGCTTTAACGAGATCATACCCGACTCCGAGCACCAGGGCCATCAGCAGGAAATAACCGACCCCGACCTGGATAAAGCCACCGTAAAATCCCACCAGGAAAAAGATCAGAATCTGCCAAACATTCAATGGCTTAGCAAGTCTTGTCGGGTTCTCCTTCAGCCACCGGTCAGGTTTGTAGAAGAGGAAAAAGACCATCACCACCATCGCGACGGCCATGGCAATCTCGATGACGCGGGCATTCACATCCACCGCCAGCCAAGCCCCGATGACCGCGCCGGCCGTGGCCGGAATCGCCAGCAACAGCGGGCGCCCGCCGGAGAACATCTTCTGACGGGTGAAACTTCCAACCGACGAGAGGGTCTGAAAAAAAATGCTGATCCGGTTGGTCCCATTCGCCACATCGGCCGGTAACCCCAGGATCAGCAGCAGCGACAGGCTGATCACCGATCCTCCACCCGACAGGGTGTTGATGAACCCTACCACCACCCCGGCTACCACAATGACAATGATTTCAAGTACAGACATATCGTTAGATTATTCAAACAGAGTCGGCAGTCACCAGTCTCCAGTCAGCAGTCGGCAGTCACCAGTCTCCAGTCGGCAGTCAGCAGTCAGCCTATCATTACATCTGCACATCAGCACATCAGCACATCAGCACATCAGCACATTGGCACATTATCTCAGCCGGCTGTGCCATCTGCCGTAACCGAAATAGATCACCAGACCCACGGCCAGCCACACCAGGAAACGCATCCAGTTGGTCACACCCAGTTGGGCCATCAGGTAAAGGTTTGTAAGCAGCCCCAGCACGGGAATGAGCGAAAGCCGGCGCACGACGGCCAACCCTGTGATCACGGCCGAGAACAGGAGAAACAATACAATGGGGAGGTGATGGGTTAATGTGCTGATGTGCCAATGTGCTGATGTGCTAATGTTCAATTGTTCTATTGTTCTATTGTTCAATTGTTCTACTGTTCCCACCTTCTCCTGCCCGGTGCCGGGTGCGTTCATCCACATATATACGAGGAACACGCCGATCCACAGGAGGGGCAGGGTCCACCGGCTGTCGATGTACGGCACCCGGAAACCCGGTTTTTCCCGGGCCGTGTCGGCTTTCCGTTCCTTCTGAAGCACCAGCACCCCTCCCGAAACCAGGATAAACGCAAAGAGGGTGCCGATGCTGGTGAGATCGGTCACTTCCGTAAGGTTCATGAACAGCGACGGGATCGCCACCAGGAATCCGGCCACCACGGTCGAAAACCAGGGTGTCCGGAAACGGGAGTGGATCTTCGAAAAGGAAGGAGGGAGCAACCCGTCGCGGCTCATGCTCATCCAGATGCGGGGCTGTCCTACCTGGAAAACAAGCAGCACACTGGCCATGGCGACCACCGCGCTGATCGCGATCACCCCCGACAACCGGGTCATGTGAAGCCGTTCGAAGGCAAAGGCCAGGGGATCGCCCACGGCAAGCTGATGGTAAGGGACGAGCCCGGTCAGCACCAGGCTGATCAGGATGTACAGGACCGTAGTGATCAGCAGGGCCAGGATGATGGCCCGCGGCAGATCACGGCGGGGGTTGCGGCACTCCTCCGCGGTAGTCGAAATGGCGTCAAAGCCGATATAGGCGAAAAACACGGCCGAGACACCCTTGAGCACGCCCGACAGCCCATGCGGGGCGAACGGGCTCCAGTTCTTTGGGTCGATGTAGAACGATCCCGCGCCGATGATCAGGAGAAGAACACCCACCTTCAGCATCACCATGATGTTGCCTGCCACTTTTGTTTCGTAAATGCCGATATAGACCAGCACGGAGATGAAAACTACGATGCCGAACGCAGGAACATCGGCAATGATGCGGATCCCGCCAATCACCGGCGCCGAGATCCAAGCCTGGTAAGCCTCTGCCAGGGCACCCGGCAGATCGGCCATGTGCACCCCGCGCATCAGTTCCAGGGTTGCCTGGTGATAGCCACGGGCCGCCGTAAGATAGTCGGTGCCCAGCCACGACGGCACATGCACCCCGATCCCTCCCAGAAAGCCGGTAAAATAATCCGACCAGGAGATGGCCACCGCGATGTTGCCGATGGCATATTCCATGATCAGATCCCAACCGATGATCCAGGCGATGAGTTCACCAAAACTGGCATAGGCGTATGTGTATGCACTTCCGCTGATAGGGATGGAGGAGGCGAATTCGGCGTAGCACATGGCAGAGAACCCGCAGGCCACGGCCGTGAAGAGAAAAAGCAGGGAAACCGCAGGTCCGCCGCTGGCTGCCGCGGTGCCGATGGTACTGAAGATCCCCGCCCCGATCACGGCTGCGATCCCCAGCGCGGTAAGGTCAAAAACATTCAGGCTCTGGCGGAGCCCGGTGGCTCCATCCTGTTTATCCCGGGCGTCATTGAGGATCCGGTCAACCGACTTCCTGCGAAAGAGAGGCGAACGCGTCACAGAGCGGTTTTCGATTACTGCTTGATGAATTTCGCCGTCTCCGTCGTCCGGTCGGATGTCATCCTGACCAGGTGCAATCCCGGCTGAAGAGAGCGCACATCCAGGTTCACCTCCGGTCCGGCGACCGGTTGCTGCAAAATCTCACGACCGCCTGCATCCAGCACATGTACGACTCCTTTCCGGTCTTCGCCGGGGAACAGGACCGTGATGGTTTCGAAGGCCGGACTGGGATATACCTGCATTTTCCCGGCCGGTCGGCCCGGAAGCGAGGAAATCCCCACACCGGCATCTGAAGTACCCAGGATGGTTCCACGGTCGCCGGCGGCAAATGCGGTATTATCGCCGGTGATGCACACTGCGTAAAGGTTACTGGGGGTACCCGAAGATTGCACCGTCCAGGTAACCCCGCCATCCGTGGTCAGGAGAATAATTCCGGCGGTTCCCGTGACATACCCGGTGTACGCATCCCGAAACCATACCGACAGGTAAGAGTAGTAATAGCCCACATGAACGAGCGACCACGTGGCCCCGCCATTCGTGGTTTTGAGTACCTGCTCGGCGGCTCCCACCGCATATCCGTTATTTTCGTCCAGGAAAAAAATACTGTAAAGATCCAGTTCCGTGCCGGAGGTCTGGATGCTCCAGGTACCCCCGCCGTTCGTGGTCTTCAGAATGGTTCCATAGTCCCCGGCAGCATACCCCGTGGAGGTGTTCAGAAACCGGACTGATCGCAGAAAACGCGTAGTGCCGGCTGCCTGGGCTGTCCAGGATGCCCCGCCGTCGGAAGTCTTCAGGATGGTCCCGAAATCACCCACGGTATATCCCGTGCTTTCGGAAGGGAAATCGACTGCATTGAGTGAAAGTCCTGTTCCTGACGACCCGGAGGTCCAGGTGGCCCCGCCGTCGGTCGTTTTCACAACTGCGCCCGATACTCCCACGGCATACCCGGTCAACGGGGTAGGAAAAGATACTCCTTTCAACAATTGGGTGCTTGATGTGTGACAAACCGCCCAGGTATTCCCGGCATCGGTCGTCCGCATCACCAGGCCGGAATCGCCGGACACATAACCCGTGGTGGGCGAAGGGAAATCCATCGCCTGCCAGCCGGCTGTGGTGCCGCTCACCA
>DAONFN010000224.1:0-5606 GCA_035403625.1 Bacteroidales bacterium | reverse complement strand
CGGCCATGTTTATGATTCGGGCACCTTCCGCTCAGTGGCACACAATCCCCTGACCGGCTGCTGGAATGATATGACCGGGTCCGTGACGTTACAGCCGGCACCTGAAGTTTACAGGGTAATGCCACCGGGAATCCTTTGCCCGGGTCAGTCGGTGATCCTGATCGGATCGCAGGTGGGCATCAACTACCAGCTCCGGCGCGACAGCCTGATCAATGTGGGCTCACCCTTGCCGGGAACGGGCAATGCGCTCGATTTCGGTCCTCAGTACCTGCCGGGCAAGTACCGGGTTGTGGCCACTAACCCGCTTACACACTGCTACTCCTGGCTGGATGGGGATGCCACCATCCAGCCTTCACCCACCGTGTACAACATCCTGCCTTCCGGCGACACATGCGCCCCGGCGACGGTACGGCTGAACGGGTCCCAGATCGGGATCTCATACCGGTTGGTCTTCAATGGCATAGTTTACCTCGACAGCCTTTACGGCACCGGCCAACCCCTGGTGTTCGGAACCTATACCACAGCCGGCCTTTACCAGATCCGGGCGATCGATACCCTCACCCATTGCGAGTACTGGATGAACGACAGCCTGTTCATTGAAGCCTCTCCACTGCCATACAACATCATTCCCAACGGTATCGCTTGTGCCGGTATGGAAGTGGGACTTGACGATTCGGAATCCGGCGTGGATTACTACCTGATCCGCGATGGTTGGATCCTGGCCGGGGGACCTGTACCCGGCACCGGTAATGCGATCACTTTTGGCATACAGTCGACTCCGGGAACCTATACGGTTAATGCCACTCGAACACTTACCGGATGCGACGCCGTGATGAACGGAAACGCACAGTTATCCCCGCTTCCACAGGCATTTTTAATCGCACCCCAGGGCGACCAATGTGCGGGAACGGAGTTGTGGCTGAACGGATCGCAGTTGGGGGTAACCTACCAACTCTTCCGCGATAGCATCCTGCAGGCAACATTGAACGGTACCGGATCGATGCTGAATTTCGGCCCGCAGTACTTACCGGGAGTCTATACTATTAAAGGAGCCGATAACCTGACGACCTGCGACACCCTGATGGGCGGATCGGTAACGATCCAACCCGGCCCGGAGCGGTATACGGTCACTCCGGCAGGCATAAATTGCATCCCGGCCACGATTGGACTTTCGGGTTCTGATGTCGGGGTGATCTACCAACTCCGGCGCAATGGTTCGGTCAACGTCGGAAGTCCGGTGCCCGGGACCGGATCGGCGCTCAGTTTTGGATTGCAGACCCTGCCCGGTTATTACAGTATAATCGCTACAGATACAGGAACTGATTGTTACTCCTGGATGCTCGACAGCGCTTTCATCCAACCACCGGCGATTGTGTACAATGTTGTGCCATCCGGTGATACCTGCATGGGCGCCATCATTCGTCTCAACGGATCCGAACCTGGCAAGGAGTATATTCTGGTTCTGAACGGAACGATCTACCTGGATACCCTCGTCGGAACAGGACCTCCAATCGTCTTCGGGACCTATACAACCACTGGCGTTTACAGAATAATCGCCAGGGATGTTGTGGCCGGATGTAAAACGCCGATGAGTGACAGCCTTCGCATCCTCGATTCACCGGTGGCGTATAACATTTTCCCAAACGGAATTGGTTGCGCCGGCATGGAGGTGGGACTTGATGACTCGGATCCTTCAGTCAATTACACCCTGATCCGTGATAATGCGACGATCGCCGCCGGCCCGGTTCCCGGAACAGGAGGAAGGCTATCCTTCGGAAATCAATCGTATCCGGGTAATTACACGGTGGAGGCCGTGGGTGGCTCCGGCAACTGCTCGTCGGTGATGAATGGAAGCAGTACTCTGTATCCTAACCCCGTTTCCTATCTCCTGTATCCGAACGATTCGGTGTGTGCAGGAGCTGACCTTTACCTGAGTGGTTCACAAACGGGTGTTAGCTATACCCTGCGGCATGATAACCTGCCTTTGCTGACCCTGCCCGGTACCGGCTCCATCATTCATTTCGGACCGCAATATCTGCCGGGAACGTACACGGTTTATGCCGTTTATCCTTCGACCATTTGTGATACTGTCATGCAGGGAGTAACGGTGATCCTGCCGTTGCCGCTGAACTTCAGCCTTACACCGGCCGGCGCCAACTGTTCTCCTGCTTTGGTGGGCCTCGCCGGTTCCGAGCCAGGGGTGACCTACCAATTGTTCCGCGATGGATCAGCAACCGGTACCCCTTTGCCCGGAACGGGTTCGCCTTTGAGTTTTGGCATTCAGCCGGCAGGGATGTACCGCGTCGTTGCCATGAATGATGTAACGATGTGCCGGGATACACTCGCGGATACCGTGTTTTTAACCCGCGGTCCGCTGGTTGATGCCGGTGCCGATACAGCCATCTGTGCCGGACACCCGGTCGCCTTGCTGGCAACCGCCACCGATTATTCTTCGGTTTACTGGTATACCCTGGGGGATGGTGCCTTTTCGGATTCCTATATCTTGAATCCATCCTATACGCCTGGCGCCAATGACATCGCAAACGGATCGGTCAGTCTGGTTATCAGGGGTTTTGGCCTGGCTGCCTGTCCCGTGGCCGTTGATGAAGATACACTCCTCCTGACGATTCACCCGCAACCAACCGTTGACGCAGGGTCGGCGGACACCATTTGTGAAAACGGGACTGCCTCGCTGAATGGATCAGCACAGAACTTTTCTACCTTGCATTGGAGCACCGGTGGAGACGGCATCTTTGACAATTCACAGACGCTTACTCCCGTCTATACGCCGGGGATGCAGGATAAATTGGCGGGATCGGTGTGGCTGAAGATAACGGCTCACGGTACTCAGACCTGTTTGGTGGATTCCGTATCAGACTCTCTGAAGCTGGTTATTGAACCGCTTCCGGTGGCTTTGGCGGGTCAGGATGATACGATCTGTGAAAACGGGAGTTATCGTTTGTCAGGATCAGCGCAACATGAATCATCCGTAATGTGGACTACCCTGGGTGATGGGACCTTTGACAATGCTACACTGCCGGATGCATCCTATACACCCGGAACCAATGACCGTACCGTTGGGGCTGTCAGACTGATTCTCACAGCCAATGGATCGTCAAGTTGTTCGGCTGCCACCGATCAGGATACTATTCGACTGGTATTGAATAAATTGCCTGTTGTAAATGCCGGGGTCGATGCGACCATCTGCGCCAACCAGGTATACCCGTGCAACGCATCGGTGCAGCGGTATTCCTCTGTCGAATGGAATAGTTCGGGCGATGGAAGTTTCAGCAACCGCTACATCGTTAACCCGGTCTATTCTCCCGGTCCGCTCGACAGCCTGATGGGATCGGTGATACTCAGGCTGGAAGCACACGGTTTGTTGACGTGTTCGGAGCAGGTTGTGGCCGACAGCATGCAACTTACGTTATATCCAATGCCGGAAGCGCATGCGGGCCAGGATACCCTTACCTGCCCCAACGTGCAGGTTCCCCTTCACGGGACAGGCACCCATTTTACAGCGGTTTTGTGGAATACGCTCGGGAACGGGATCTTCAGTGATCCTGCCATTATGAATCCGCTGTACACTCCGGGAACCTCCGATCTGCAAAACGGATACGTTGACCTCGTCATGACGCTCAACGGGGAAGCACAGTGCAGCCCGATCATCGATTCGGATACCCTGCGACTTACTTTCAAGCCATTACCGACCATAAGCCTTTCGGGCAGCGGCCTGATCTGCGAAGGGGAATCCGGAACAGTGGTATTCAACCTGGGTGGATTGCCCCCCTGGTCGGTAACCTACACGGATGGCCTGAACACCTATTCCGTCAGCAATATCCCATCAAGCCCTTACACCCTGATCGTCAGCCCGATCGGTACCACAACCTATACCATTTTAACAGTTTCTGATGGAAATTGCAGCACCGGGCTTGTGGGGCCGTCTTTCACTGTCTCCGTCAATCCTCAGCCCGAAACCTTTAACATGACGGTCACAAACGGAGGCGGTTTCTGTGAAGGCTCATCCGGAGTGGAGATCGGAATTGACGGATCCCAGACCGGAATCTTTTACCAGCTGATGTTCGGCGGCCAGCCAAGTGGATTCCCCATGCCGGGAACCGGGCAACCTATTTCCTTCGGATGGAAAACCCAGCCCGGCATTTACCAGGTGGTGGCCCGCCATCCGCAGACCCTGTGTGAGGTGCAGTATTCTGACAGCGTGATCGTGAACATGTTCCCCACTCCCAGGGTCGATTTCACCAACGATTCTTCCTGCTATGGATTGCCAACCCAGTTCCATCTGACCGGGCTCGATATCAGCAGGGTCGCTTTGTGGGAGTGGAACTTTGGAGATGGAAACTCGTCCAACTACACGGCCCCCATCGAACCTACGCACCTCTACCCGGCTACCGGGAGCTACCTGGTTACCATGGTAGTCACCGACACCAATGGCTGTGTGAAGACACTTTCGCACCGGGTATATGTGAATGAACTTCCCGTGGCCCTTTTTTCCCATAATGCCCCTGTCTGTTCCGGAAACGAAGTACAATTCTCGGATTATTCCTATTCGCCCGGTAACAACTACCTGGATCAATGGCATTGGGAGTTTGGTGACAATACCGACACCACCGTCATCTTCCCTGATTTACCGGATGTATCGCACCGGTATCTTCTTCCCGGCACCTATAATGTCACCCTGACGGTCACCACCCATCGTGGGTGCTTTGCGTCAAAGATCCGGCCCGTGGTGGTGTCTCCTTCTCCCGTTGCCAATTTCTCCTTTACCAATCCATGCGAGCATGAGAATGTCGGATTTACCGACATCTCGCAATTACAGGGAGGAGGATCAATTGTAGAATGGCAATGGAATTTTGGTGACCCGCTGTCAGGGGTAAATAATACCGCCATTACAGCCAACCCGGTCCATGTGTTTTCTGCAGCCGGACCTTATGAGGTAAAATTGATCGTCATGAACTCGGGAGGGTGTACGGACACGATCATGAAGTCCCTCACCGTTCTGGCCACTCCGCATCCCGATTTCAGTTTCAATACGGCATGCCTGGGCAGTGTGACCCAATTCACCGATGCCACCAACCCAAACACGAACATCGAATGGCTGTGGGATTTTGGTGACGGAAGCCCTCCTTCCGTTTCTCAGAATCCTTCGCATGTCTATGCAAATCCGGGGGTTTACCATGTGAAACTGACGGTCAGGAATGCAAATTTCTGCACCCATGACACGATGCAGGCCGTTTCGGTCATCGCACTCCCGACAGCCGGTTTCCAGTCAAACGGTCCGCAATGCAAAGGCCTTCCCGTCGTCTTCACCAACACTTCCACCACGCTTCATGGCCAAATCGTGAAGTGGGTGTGGGATTTCAACGATGGTTCGGACACTACGATCCTTTACCCTGGCATTCCTGACGTGGTACATACGTTCCTTGGGAATGGGATGCAACATACAGTCAGGCTGACTGTCGTGACAAGCGACAGCTGCACCTCCTATGTGGAACACGTGGTACAGAGTGTCCCCGGGCCTTTGGCCTCCTTCGATTTCTCGACCACTCTTTGTCCGGGCGAAAATGTCCAATTTACCGACCTGAGCC
>DAONFN010000223.1:0-5611 GCA_035403625.1 Bacteroidales bacterium | reverse complement strand
CATCGTTCCGGATCAGCCAGCGGTATTCCAGCCGGCTCACGCGGATGCCCGTACGGTTGGTATGCCGGCTCCCGAATTTGTGGTTGACGAAAGCCGAGAGGGAGAGGTCCCACGTCCGGTTGGCGATCTCCTCGTACGGCGCAAGGATGCCGGATGCATCGAACATCTTCGTATGGAGATCGAGCCCGTTCCCCGCCAGCGAGAGGGAGGTGCTGAAATAGGTCTTCTTCCCGGCAAAGATCTTGTGTCCCAGTCCGGCCGCCATCATGAACAAATGGGTTTTATACTCCTGTTTGTCGTTGTCGGTTTTCCATTTCGTGGTGTCGGTCAGTGCCTTGCGTCCCTGGTAGTCGCGGGCGCCGATCCCCCATACCGAAAAGGTCCCGGCGTGGGCAGTCGGAAAGTTAAACCGGAAGGAGAGATCGTGGTAACGCAGGGTTCCCATTTCCGGTGGCAGGATCGGGGCGAGAAGGTCGAAGATGGAATACCGGTAATTGAGGAGGTAGGTCGATCCCTTCCCCTTCACGAAAGGGCCCTCGAGGGTTGCTTCGAGTCCCGACAACCCGAGTTTGGCGGCATACAGGCGTTTGTCGGAGTTGCCGTTCCGCAGGCGGATGTCGAAAACCCCGGAGAGGGCGTTGCCGTATTCGGCCGGGAAGGCCCCGGTGAGAAAGTCGGAACCGGCCATCACCTGGTCGCTCAGGGCCGTCACCGCCCCGGCCCCGAGGTTGCCGACGTTGGCAAAGTGGGCCGGGTTCGAAATGGGGACTCCCTCCATCCGCCACAACAACCCTTTCGGCGCATTGCCCCGGATGACGATCCCGTTGTCGCCCAGGCTCCCGGTCACCCCGGCAAACGAAGAGGCAAGCCGGGCCGGGTCGTTGAATCCGCCGGCGTAACGCGAAGCTTCCTCCATGTTGATTTGACGGGCGCTCACGGAGGCCATCGGGTTGAGGGGTTCGGCTTTCCCCGACCGGATCACCACCTCGTTCATGGTGTTCACCTTCTCCTTCATCGCCACGGTAAGGAAAGGTTCCCGGGCCGAACCGACCAGGATCTCGCTGATCACCACATCCTCGTATCCGATATAGGTGACCCGTACCGTATGCCTGCCGACCGGCACCCCGCTGATCACGAACCCGCCGTCGGTCCCCGATGAGGCGCCGAGAAGCGGATCACTGCCGGGGATCACGATGCTGGCGCCGGGCAACGGCGACCCGGAAGCCGCGTCGGTGATGCGGCCTCCGATCGACCGGGTGATGCTCTGGGCGGGCGATACCAGGCATCCCGCCAGGAAAATGATGGTCAAAAGCAATGATCTCATATACAGTTACGTTATATTTTTGCGCAAATTTCAGGGAGCCGGCCGGATCCTGAAATACTGACTTATCAGTATTCTGAATCACGGTATGAAAACAGCATCTCACGAATGAAAACATTGGAACAACTGCACCGGGAATATACGGAAGTTCTTGACTCCCAAGACTTCTGCAGGGAGGAACTCGATTATTCCATTCTTGATTCCCATATACCTTATCTGCAGAGGATCGACCAGGTAAGCAATACCGGCATTACGATCTTCGACTTATGCCAACGAAAGCATGTATTTGTATCCGACAATGTCGCCCTCATCACCGGGCCTTCCAATCAGGAAGGCTCTACGAACGAAGAGCACACGGGTGAATTTCCGTTCCATCCCGATGATCTCCCTTTGCTGTATGAGAATGGAAATTATTTTCTTCAGTACGGGATCCGGATGCCGGTCGACCGCCGGAAGGATTACAAACTGGTGACCGAATACCGGTTGTTGACAGATGAAGGCCGTTGCATCCGGGTGATCGAACAGCAGATGATCCTGGAGAACGACCGCCGTGGCAATATCTGGCTGGGCATCTGTATTCTCGACCTTTCCCCCGATCAGGATCCGCAGGGACCCTTCCGGAGCCGGCTGATCAACATCCGCACCGGCGATATCTTCATGTTCCCTCCCCCCGGAAGCGACAATAGTTTAACCTCCCGCGAACAGGAGATCCTGAAACTCATCGCCCGGGGCCTGATCAGCAAGGAGATCGCCGACAAGCTGTTTATCAGTGTCAATACCGTGAACACCCACCGGCAGCGGATCCTCGAAAAACTCCAGGCCGGTAATGCCATGGAAGCGGTGAGGTATGCTGCGGAGAGGGGGTGGATTTAGGTGAAGAGGTGACGGAGGTGACGGGAGTGACGGGAGTGACGGAGGTGAGGGAATAATTAAAAATGAAAAATTAAAAATTAAGGGGGACCCGGTGACCCTGTTTTACCTCACACCCCGCCCCCCCTGCCTACCGGCAGGCAGGCTCTCCGCACCGGCTACTTTTTATACACATTTCATTTTTTTGATGTGTTTCTTTTTTTCGCCATTCCCCCAACCCCCTTTCCCCGGAAAGGGGGCTGCTTTGCCCCGCTGATAAAATTTGCTGAAAACCTGCGGTCACGGCCTAAAATTCAGAAACTTGTCACCAATCTCCGCCTCCGCTCCGATCGGTGACTTCGAACAGTCTGAATTTTTTAACGGCCGCTCCCTGGGTTTCCTATACGCAAATTTTATAAGGCGGGAATGATTGTTCCACCCACTTGGGTGGAACAAAAGCCGCCCTACCGGGGTCCAGCTCCTACAGAGCCATATTCACCTCGTCACTCCCGTCACCTCGTCACCTCCGTCACCTCGTCACTTCCGTCACCTGGTCACCCGCAGTCGGCAGTCAGCAGTAATTCGTAATTTTTCATTTTTAATTGAACCGTCACCCTATCTCCTCCAAATTAAGCTTCCGCAGCTTCGGGGCGAAACGGCTCGTGAAACCCACAATCCCCAGGGTCATCATTCCTCCGAAGATGACCGAAGGGATCAGTCCCATCAGGCGGGCGGCGAGGCCCGACTCGAAAGAGCCGATCTCGTTGGAGGATCCGATGAAGATGGCGTTGACCGAAGCTACCCGGCCGCGCATCTCGTCGGGGGTGATCAATTGCATCGCGGTGGCCCGGATGATCACGCTGACATTGTCGAACATCCCGCTCATCATCAGCAGGGCGGCGGAGAGGTAAAAGTTCTTCGACAAAGCAAAACCGATGATGCTCAGCCCGAAGCCCGTCACCCCGATCATCAGCCAGCGGCCGGCATGTACCGTCGGCGGCCGGTGAGCGAGGATCAGCGACATGATGACGGCCCCCGCCATCGGCGACGCCCGCAGCAGTCCGAGTCCCTGCGGCCCCACCTTCAGCACCTCGGCGGCAAAAACAGGTAACATCGCTATCGCACCGCCGAAGAGCACCGCGAACATGTCGAGCGACATCGCCCCCAGCAGCACCTGGTTTTGGAACACAAACTTCAGTCCTGATGAGAGCCGCTTTCCCAGGGGTTCGTCGTCGGGCATGGCCGGAAGCGGGCGTCTCTTTACCAGGGAGAGCAGGAGCATGGAAACGAACAGGAAGAACAGCACGCTCAGGTAGGCCACCCTCACCCCGAAAAACCCGTAGATCACTCCCCCGAGAGCGGGACCGGTAATGGCCGCCACGTGCCAGCCGGTGCTGTTCCAGGTGGAGGCGTTGTTGTAAAGTTCGCGTGGCACGAGCTGCGACATCAGCGCGATGATGGCCGGGTAGAGAAACGCCCGTGAGATGCCGGAGATCATCACCACCAGGTAGATCGGAAATACTCCATAACGGTCAAGGATTCCCATGGACCGCACAGAGAACATGAACAGCAGGGCGGTCCCGGCCAGGAACAGCAGGGTGAAGCCGGTGATGATCCGCTTCCGGTCGTAGCGGTCGGCGGCATGCCCGGCAAAAAGGGCGGTGGCAATGTTGGGCAGCGCTTCGGCCAGCCCGATCAGTCCCAGGGCGAGGGGGTCATGCGTGAGCTCGTACATCTGCCAGCCCACGATGAGCCCCTGCATCTGGAATGCGATGGTGGTAAAAAAACGGAAACTAAGGAACAGCCGGTAGTCCCTGATCTTCAGAGCGGCATAGGCATCATGCCTATTCCTCATCCTTCTCCTGCTCTTCGTACGCCTTGAGCAGCTTGTCCTGGATATCGCCGGGCACCTGGGCATATTCGGCGAATTTCATCCCGTAGTTGGCACGCCCGCTGGTGATCGAGCTCAGGGCGGTGGAGTACCGGTTCATTTCGGCCAGGGGGACCTTGGCCATGATCTTCTGGTAACCCCCGTCGCTGTCCATGCCCATGATCACGGCACGGCGCCCCTGGAGGTCGGTCATGACTTCACCCATCTTATCTTCGGGAACCATCACCTCGACGTCGTAGATCGGCTCGAGGATCTTGGGACCGGCGTTCTTGAAGGCTTCCTTGAAAGCGTTACGGCCGGCAAGTTTGAAGGAGATTTCGTTTGAGTCGACCGGGTGCATCTTGCCGTCATATACGTTGAAGACGATGTCGCGGGCATAGGAGCCGGTGAGGGGGCCTTCTTCCATCTTTTCCATGACACCCTTGAGGATGGCAGGCATGAAACGGGCATCAATGGCACCGCCGACGATGCAGTTGTTCATCTGCAGCTTGCCGCCCCATTCGAGGTCGATCACGTCGCGGCCGCGGATGGGGAATTCGGACTGCTCAGCCATCCCTTCGCGCCACGGCTGGATCATCATGTGCACTTCGCCGAACTGACCCGATCCGCCCGACTGCTTCTTGTGACGATACATGGCCTTTGCCGGTTTGGTGATGGTTTCGCGGTACGGGATGCGCGGAGCGTAGAATTCGATGGGGATCTTTTCGAGGTTTTCGACGTGCCACTTGGCCAGGTTGAGGTGAAGTTCGCCCTGTCCCTGGAGGATCATCTGCTTCAGCTCACGCGAATAGCCCATCAGGAGGGTGGGATCCATCTTGGCCAGCTCGTTCAGGATGCTGCTGATCTTTTCGTCGTCGGAAGTATTCTTGGCTTTAACGGCTGTGCGGAACTTCGGATCGGGAAATACGATCGGCTGGATCACGTCGTCGGCATTCTTGGCCGAATTGAGGGTGTTGTTGGTGAAGGAATTCTTCAGCTTGATGGTGGCGCCGATGTCGCCGGCCACCATCTTCTCGACCTTTTCGCGGCTCTTGCCGTTGGTCACGAAGAGCTGCGAAAGACGCTCTTTCGACTGCCTGACGGGGTTCACCATATCCATGGCTTCGGTGATCTCACCGGCATATACCTTGAAGAACGAGATCTCGCCGAGATGCTGTTCGATGGAGGTCTTGAAAATGAAGGCGGAGGCAGGGTCGCTGGCCTTGCAGGTAAGCTGCTTGCCGTCGGTGGTCTTCACGCCGGGCATTTCGTCGGGTGCAGGAACACTGCCGGCGATGACCTCGAGAAGCCGTCCGACGCCAATGTCCTGGCGGGCACAGGTGCAGACTACCGGGAAGATCGTGCGGTTGATGAGACCGGCTTTCAGCGCCTTGAGCATCTGTTCTTCGGTGAGAACGCCCGTGTCGAAGAAGATCTCCATGAGGGCTTCGTCCTTCGAGGCAAGTTCTTCCATCAGGCCGGCACGCATCTCTTCCGCTTTATCTTTTTCCCCTGCCGGGATATCGGTGATCTCGGGTTTCCCGCCGCCGGCGGCGTACTTGTACTGCTTC
>DAONFN010000222.1:0-5624 GCA_035403625.1 Bacteroidales bacterium | reverse complement strand
TGGTGGCCTCGGCGGGTCCGTTACCCAGGACCAGATCGGGGCTTTCAAGAATACCATTCTGAAGTTGGGTTACGCCTATCGCACAGAGGCGCTCAACGGGGACCTCTCCATCGGTTTACAGGGCAGTCTTCAGAGTATTGGATATGATGCTTCCAAATTCAATCCGATTACCGAAGGGGATCCGGTGTTAGGGCAGCTCGAAGGCAAAAAGTCGGATATGATCCTTGATGCCTGTCTGGGGGTTTATTACTCCGTTCCTGAAAAATACTACCTCGGGCTCTCCGCCGAGAATCTTATTCAAACCAAAGGGAAGAAGACCAACTACCGCACCAAACGCACCTTCTATCTGGAAGGCGGATATCATTGGACCCTGCCGAACCACCCCGCATTTGAAGTCCAGCCGGTCGCGCAGATCATGTTCGACGGGGCTGTTGTTCAGTTGAATGCTGGTGCCCTGGTAACCTATAACAATAAAATTTTCGGCGGGCTGAATTACCGTTACCAGGATGCGGTTTCAGTCCTGGCGGGCGTGTTGGTAAAGGGCTTACGCATCGGAGTAGCCTATGACATAGGTACATCCGCCTTGCGGAAGTACCATAACGGAGGGCTTGAAGTGATGTTGAACTACTGTTTTAAAATTGATACGGATAAATTCCGGAAAACATACCGGAACACCCGGTTCTTATAAAAGAAAAGCGTATTTTTGCCATTTTGTGTCTGAAAGCTCGATATTAACATAATAAACCTCAGTGCGAAGCGTTATTTTTCGTCCTTTAATCTGCCAGCAAATGAAAAAACTGCTCATTTATTCCTCGGCCCTGCTCATCCTGGCGAGCTGCGGTAACTCAGGTAGCGGTGAGCTTACGGGAGTTGAAAACCGTAAGCGATACTATTCACCCGATCCGTTTGGCATGGTATACGTTCCCATGGGCTCCTACACCATGGGCGTAAGTGATGAGGACATGCCCTACGCACAGCTGAACAATCATAAGACTGTGACGGTTTCGGCTTTTTATATGGATCAGACGGAAATAACGAATAATGAATACCGCCAGTTCGTTTATTGGGTGCGCGATTCAATCGCCCGCCGGATCCTTGGAGAAGCCAAACCCGAACTTTACCTGATTACCGAAAACAAAAAGACCGGTGAACAGTTTGATCCTCCTTACCTGAACTGGGAAACAAAGCTGGACTGGAACTCCGACCAGCAGGATGTCCGTGAAGCATTGGCACAGATGTATCTTCCTGAAAATGAGCGTTACTTAAGAAGAAAAGAGATTGATACCCGGAAGCTGTATTTCGAATATTATTTTGTTGATCTCAAAGCTGCATCCCGCAAAGATTATTCCGCCCAGCCCGACCCGAAGGAAGCCAGCCTGGCCAACCGTCCTCAGGGCCTGAAGGACCGTTCCGTGTACGTACGCAAAGAGGTAATCAATGTTTTCCCCGATACCCTTTGCTGGATTCATGACTATGCGTATTCTTTCAACGATCCCTCAACTGAAAAGTATTTCTGGCACCCGGCCTATGACAATTATCCTGTAGTGGGAGTAAACTGGAAGCAGGCCAACGCCTTTTGTATCTGGCGCACTCAGTTGAAGAACAGTACATTAAATGCAAAGAAGGGCGAAACCTTCATCAGCGATTTTCGCCTGCCCACTGAGGGCGAGTGGGAATGGGCTGCCCGTGGCGGCTACGACGCCAACCCATTCCCCTGGGGAGGCCCTTACACACGTAACGATAAAGGTTGTTTCCTGGCCAATTTCAAACCGATGCGCGGTGACTACATCGCCGACGGAGGCGCCACTACGGTCATCGTTGCCCACTATCCGGCCAACGATTACGGATTGTACGACATGGCAGGAAACGTGGCGGAATGGACAGTCACGGCTTTCCATCCCTCTTCCTACAACTTCTCCTGGGACCTGAATCCTGATTACAAGTACAACGCCAAGGATACCGATCCTCCGGCATTGAAAAGAAAAGTGGTGCGCGGAGGTTCCTGGAAGGATGTAGACTATTTTCTGAGGGTCTCTTCCCGGTCGTATGAGTACCAGGATACCGCCAAGTGCTACATCGGATTCCGGTGTGTTCAGACTTTCCTGGGCCGCCAGCGTGACGACAATCCGTCGCGTGCTTCAAAAGTTTATAGATAACTCGTAACTACACTTCCGCTTCATTCATTTCAAATCCTTAAAAACCATGGCTTTACTTGATTTCGTAAAAACAAAGGGTTACAAGAATTTTATGTCCAAGCTGTATGGCTGGGGCGCTGCTGTCGTAATCATCGGTGCGCTGTTCAAGATCAACCACTATACCGGTGCCGATGCCATGCTGATCATCGGGCTTGGAACGGAATCGATCATCTTTTTCTTTTCCGCATTTGAACCTCCCCATGTCGAACCCGACTGGAGCCTTGTTTATCCGCAGTTGGCCGGTATTTATCATGGAGATGAAGTGGATGCAAGTTCCGCTTTCAGCACCAAGGATACGGTCACCCAGGAACTTGACAAGATGCTCGAAAAAGCCAAGATAGGTCCCGAACTGATCGAAAACCTTGGGAAGGGCCTTACAAATCTGTCAGCTACCACTGCCCAGTTGTCTAATGTCGCCAACGCGACAGTGGCGAACGATAAATATATAACGGTCATGAAAACCGCAACGGAATCGGCCCAGGTATTGAACGATTCCTACCGCAAGACCGCCCAGACGATGGAACAAAGTGTCCAGGCGTCCGAAGAGCAACTGGTCCATATTAAATCAACGGCAAAAAGCGCGGCCAACCTTTCTACCATCTTCGCACAGGTGAGTGAATCCCTTAAAGAAGATGTCAACGCCAGCAAGGGTTTTTCGGCCAGCATGGCCAATGCCACAACCTCGGCCAATAAATTCATCGAAAAATACACGGAATCTGCCAACCTGCTCAGCCAGACCGCCGAGACCCTGAATACATCGGCCAACAGCGGAGCTGCCTACAACAAGGAATTACAGCGCATCTCCTCGAACCTGTCGGCGCTCAATGCCTTGTATGAACTGCATCTGCAGAGCTCCAACAAGCAAATGGAAAGCACCAACAGCTTCAATGCCGTGATGAATAAATTTGCCACCAACCTGAACGAAACCATGGCCAACACCGACAAGTTCAAGACAGAGGTCGAAAACCTGACAAAGAACATCGCCTCTCTGAACAAGGTATACGGGAATATGCTTTCGGCCATGAACATCGGCGGAAAATAATCAGAATTCGTTCACGGGTTTCATACAACTAACAGATACAATAGATGGCCGGATATAAAGAGACACCGAGGCAGAAGATGATCGGGTTGATGTATCTCGTTCTTACGGCACTCCTCGCACTGAATGTCTCGAAACAGATCATGGACGCTTTCCTCGTGGTCAATGAAGGGATGGAGACCACGAATGAGAACTTTGCCAAAAAACTTGACAACACCTATTCTAAATTCAGGATCCAATATCAACTGAATCCCAATAAGGTGGGTCCGTATTGGGAAAAAGCCCAGCAGGCCCATTTAATGGCCGATAAACTTGCCAGGTACATCGACAGCATCAAGTATGTGGTCATCATGCGCACCGACAAGCTCGAGACGATGAAAGAGGCGAAAGCACTTAACCTTCGCAATGCCAAGCGCAAGGATAACTACGACGCCCCTACCCGGTTTTTTATCGGGAGTTCCCCCGACGGATCAGCCGGCGAAGCAAAGATTCTGAAAGACAGGATTATCAAGTACAAGAAGGAGATGCTCGAACTCGTTGATCCCAAGTACCGGAATACGATTAAAATGGGCATGGATACCGATGGTCCTTTCTATGATGCCGACGGCAAGAAGCAGAACTGGGAGATGCATAATTTCTACCGCACTATTCTGGCCGCTACGGTCACCATCCTTAACAAGACAAAAGCAGAGGTTTACAATGCCGAATTCGATGTGGTCAATCATCTGTTTAGTTCAATCGATGCGTTGAATTTCAAGTTTGACCGGATCCAGGCAAAGGTAATCCCACGCAGCCGGTATGTTTTTCTTGGCGAGGAGTATCAGGCTGAGATTCTGGTTGGAGCATACGATACAAAGCAAAATCCGAATGTCCGGTATATGCTTGGCGCCGACACGCTTACTCCAGCCAATTTCAAGAATGCAACCGTTCTGGAAGGCAACGAGGGAACCGTTCAGTTGAAACTGGCCGGGTCGTCTGAAGGACTGAAGAAGTTTGCCGGTATCATCAAGGTAGTCAGTCCACTAGGCGATACCATGGCCTTCCATTTCAGTGATGAGTTCATCGTAGCTCGGCCGGGAATCACCATTTCCCCGACCAAGATGAATGTTTTTTACATTGGTGTGGATAACCCGGTTGAAATCAGTGTACCTGGTAACCCGGAGAGAATTCAGCCTACCATTTCCACAGGGAGCATCCGTCAGGAAGGAAAAGACTGGATCGTTTCCGGTCTTACTGCGGGTTCCGTCCGTGAGGCGGTGATCACCGTCAATGCTGTGTTCTCAGGGAAATCGAGAAACATGGGAGCCTATAAGTTCAGACTTAAAACTGTCCCTGACCCACTGGTTAAAGTCGCCGGCAAAAACGAAGGATTTATCTCCAAGAGCCTTTTACTGGCAAGTCCCTATCTCGTTCCCGAAATGCCGCCGGGATTTGACTTCGACCTGAAATATGTGGTAACCTCATTCACCTTCTCAACCTCTACCGCAGCCGGCGAAGGAAGCGACGTTAAAGTTCAGGGGAACCGGTTGAACGAGGATATCCTGAGAGTTATTAAAAACGCCCGTAAAGGCCAGCGCGTATGGTTCGATGATATCTATGCCAAAGGTCCCGACGGAGTGCGTAAAGTCAATACGAGCCTGAGTCTGAAACTGAATTGATTATTCATAAGGAGGTTATATGAAAAAAGCGCTTTTCCTGGTACTGTTCCCGGCCATTTTGGCGGGAATGTGCCTGACATCCTACAGCCAGGTCCTGGAAGGTCCGCCACGTGACGGGGTGTACGATAAAAACGCCATCACTCAGGTACAGCCGATACCCTATCCCTACCTGCGTGAAGCCGATGTCATCTGGACACGCCGGATCTGGCGCGTTATCGACCTGCGCGAAAAGATGAACCAGCCCTTTTACTTCCCCGAAAAACCACAAAACAGCTGGAGAAGCTTTGTCCAGATACTGATGGACGGCCTCCGGGAAGGAACGGTGACGGCTTATTCCAACGAATCGGATCAATTCCTTTTTCCGCTTACCTATAAAGAATTAATGGATAAGCTGGAGAGCGTCGATTCGGTGAAGCTGCCACGGCCCGATAACCCCGATATCATGTTCGATACGGTCATCAAGACGGAATTCGACCCTTCCAATGTTAAAAAGCTGAAGATCAAAGAAGACTATTATTTCGACAAACAGCGTTCGGAGTATGCGGTCAGGATTCTCGGAATCTGCCCGGTGGTCGATGAACTGGATAAAAACACGGGCGAAAAACGTTTTGAAAAGAACCTTTTCTGGGTGTACTTCCCCGAATGCCGGAACCTTTTCGCCAAGAACGAAATGTTCAACCTGAAGAACGGATCGGCCGGCCGTCTTACTTATGACGATGTCTTCATGAAACG
>DAONFN010000221.1:0-5640 GCA_035403625.1 Bacteroidales bacterium | reverse complement strand
CCGACCGTTTCACCTGGTTCGCCGACGGCTCCTGGCGCTGGGCACGGTATGATCTGACGCTGGATGCCGGATACGGATCGTTCATCGCCGGTGACCGGGGATGGCGGGCAGGGGTGTCGAGGCAGTTCGGTGAGATCACCATCGGCTTCTTCGCCCTGCGCACTGACCGGGTGTGGAACGGTGGGTTCAGCTTTGTGGTGCCCCTTCCCCCGCGGCATTACGGCACGCGGGGCGTGGTGCGGCTTCGTCCGGTTTCGACGGTGCCGTGGGAGTACCGGGCGCGGGGGCTTCCGTCGCAGGGCCGGGAATACGGCACGGGGAGTCTGTTCGATGACTGGATGCCCGGGATGGAGCCGAGGTGGATCAGGGGAGAGATGGGGAAGGGGATGGAACCGGAGTAAAAATTTCTGCTTGCGGGTATCAAATCCTGAAAAAAGTTATATCTTTGAATGTCAGTTTTCACAAGGAAATAGAGCAACCTTGTGAAATTTAACTATTTATAAACCACAATCGCATGAAAACGAATATCCGGGCTGCAGCAGCCCTGTTGATCCTGCCCCTCTTTCTCCTCCTTATCCAGGGATGTAAAAAAGATTCGGATCCCTCTACGCCCGGTCTTACGACGGGTGATCTTATGCTGAAGGGACGTGTGGTCGATGCCACGACCGGCTCGGGAATCGTTGCCCGGGTATTTATTGCCGGGATGAGCGTCACCACCAATTCCGAAGGAGTTTACGAGATCAGCAGCAAGCTGATCGGTAACGGTTCGTGGGAACTGCTGGTCGAGGCCAACGAATACGGCCTGGCGACCGCGATCGCGACCATAACCGACGATGCTGCGATGGTTCGGACGATCCGGCTGGCGCCCCTGTCGAACGGCGCAACGCTCGGCCAGAGCGGCGGGACCCTTACGGTTACCGATCCTGAAAGTCTTACCGCCGGAGCCAGCGCGGTGCTGACCGTCGCTCCCGGCACCTTTACCGGTACCCAGGCTGTGCTCTTCAACCGTTTGACCGGCGCCGGTATTCCGGGGTACGCCCCGGCGGGGATGCTCAATCTCTGCGCGTTCAGTATTGCCGCCACCGCTGTTGTCCCGGCCAAACCCATGACCGTGACCCTTCCGCTTCCGGTTGCCGATCCGTCGATCGCCACCCTTTCCCTGCTGAAATTCGATCCCACCACCATCACCTGGTCGGTCGTTAACGGAACCCAGGCCGTGGTTGACCCCTCGACACATACCGCCACCGTGCAGGTGGATGCCTTCGGGTATTTCTCGCTGGCTATTTCCGGCAGTTACTCAGAGTCGGCCGGAAACGGATCCACCCCTGTCACCATCGACCTGGACAAGACCCGGTCGCAGATCTCCTTCAGCTTCACCGCCACCGGTCAGTACACCTCGGTTCCTGCGGGCGTTTCCGCTGCATGGCTGAAGAACATCGCCTCCCAGAATACGAAGCTCAACGGCGAACGGGTGGCCTTCGACCAGACTACCGAGGTCATGCTCAACTATATCGGCTACAAACCCGATTCGCTGACCACCACACAGTCGGCCGGTTATTACCGCTGGATGCCCCGGGTGACCTATACCGACTATCAGATGCCGGTCACCGCCTCCGTCAACGGCATGGTGATCACCGGGACCATCGGCAAGCGTGCCTACGCTCCGTCGAGCTCGTACCAGTTCGTCCACGACCAGGGAGGCGGAGGGAAATAATGTGCTGATGTGCTGATGTGCCAATGTGCCGATGTGCCAATGAATAATTTCAGATCGTACATCGTATATCGTACATCGTACCTTTTCCTGATCCTTTTTTTTCTCTTCACGCTTACCCAGCCTTTCAGCGCTGATTCACAATCTGTTTCGGGTGTTCCCGGTTACATCCGGGTTCCGTGCGCCACGTTTCATGACGACGGCTCGCTGACCGCGGGCGTCTCTTTCCTGCCGAAGCAGCATCTCCCCTATTCGAATTACCGCTCCGACGCCCTCGCGGTATTCGCCAGCCTTACTTTCCTGAAGTTTCTCGAAGTTGACCTGCGGGTGACCCGCCAACTGGATGTCCCGCACGGAGCCAGTCACGTGGTGGACCGGGTGCCATCGGTGCGTTTCCGCCTCCTGCAGGAAAAGAAATATATCCCAGCCGTAGCCGCGGGGTTCCACGACATCCTCACCTCTTTTGAGGATGGGTCGGCCCGCCATTTCGGCGCTTCCTACCTGGTGGTGACCAAGAATTTCAGGATCGCGGAGGGGCTGGTTACCGTCGGGGCAACCGCGGGGTACGGGCTGAACACGCTGGTCTGGAAAAACGATGAATTCAGGGGGGTTTTCGGGGGAATGATCCTCGGAAGCGACCGCATCCCCTGGCTGAACCTGCTTGCCGATCATGACGGGAGGACCTTCAGCACCGGCCTGCGCATGACCCTGTTCCGCCGGTTCGTCGTGACCGCCGCTACCATGAATTTCGACTCCTTCACCGGTACACTGGGATACCGTTTCAGCCTGATCCGATGAAGCCGGAAAACAGGAAACGGCTGCGTCTTGCCTTCTGGGACCTTATCCTGGTGGCGTTGGGGATCGTGGTGACCGCCTGGTTCCATGACGGCAGCCAGATGATCCAACGATGGAAGACCCATCTGTTTGCCTATATCGCCTTCCCGCTGCTTTGGATGGTGATCTCCTACTCCACCCGGAAATTCAGGCTGGGAGAGGGAAAGAGCCGCAGAGAGATCTTCCTTTCGATACTCTACTCCAATTTCCTGATCATTTCGATCGCGACGATCGTGATGGTGCTTTCGCGGCAAACCTATTTCTCGCGTTTCATCCTGTTCGGCACGGTGGCGGGCATCACGGTGTGTGAACTTGCGATGGCTGATCTGTATGTATCCGTGATGAAGTCGGTTTTCATCAAGGACTGGATCGGCCGCGACATCCCCGAAAACCTGGTACCGGTTGCCCCGCCGCCTGTGTTCCGCGGAAACCATGCCGAGCCCGACCAGTTGGTCCCGATGCATAACGCCATCGCCGAGGAGGCAGGCGAAGAGGCCTATGCCTGGATCTCGGTCGGCATCGACATCACCGATCCGGCTACGCTGATCACTTCCACCGATACCCGGTTCAACCTTCTCCAGGTCCCGGGCGGACAGTATACCTGCGTGGTCAACCTTCACCGCATCAACCATCTTCGACGGATCAACAAGTTTTTTGAGACCGTGAATGCCAAGCTGCCGGTGAACGGCATCTTCATCGGTTGCGGGGAGGTCATCTCGCTACGCCGGAAACGGATCCTCCGGAAGTATTTCCCCCCGCTGAATTACGTCGTTTACCTGATCGATTTCGTGGTTCACCGGGCCTTTCCGAAGCTGATGCTGACCAAGAAGGTCTATTTCCTGGTGAGCGGGGGAAAGAAGCGGGCCATCTCCCGCACAGAGATGCTGGGGCGGCTCTATTCATGCGGGTTTGAGGTGCTGGAAGAGAGCGAGGCCGGCGACTTGCTGTACTGGAAATCACGAAAGATCCGGGAGCCTTATTTCGACAACGATCCCACGTACGGGGTCTTCATCCGCCTGCGGCGCATCGGGCGCAACGGCAGGGAGTTCAACGTTTACAAGTTGCGCACCATGCATGCCTATGCCGAGTACCTGCAGGGATACGTGTACGAACGGTACAAGCTGGACGAAGGGGGGAAATTCCGCAACGATTTCAGGGTCACCGCCATGGGAAAGATCTTCCGGAAATTCTGGATCGATGAATTACCGATGATCTGGAACCTGATCAAGGGCGACATGAAACTGGTCGGTGTGCGCCCCCTGAGCCGTCATTATTTCAGCCTCTATTCCGAAGAGCTGCGCGAAAAGCGCATCCGCACCAAACCCGGCCTCATCCCTCCCTATTACGCCCAATACCCCACGCCCCGCACGCTGGAAGAGGTGCAGCAGAACGAAGCCGCCTACCTGGCGGCCTGGGAGCAGCATCCTTTCCGGACGGACGTGGTCACCTTTTTCAGGGCGATCCGCAACATCTTCTTTAAAAAAGCCCGGAGCAAATAACCGGGTCACAGCCTTTTGGCGGCAGCGTGGAAGGCGTACCCGGCGAAACTGGTGATGCTCCTGGCCAGGGAAAGGCGCTCCACATCGCGGTAAACCTTCCACACATCGCGCGCCGCCTTCCATTTGTTGGCGGTATTGGAGGTGCCGACGAGCCGGTAGGAGGCCAGTATCTCGTCGATCCCGAACGCGTCGAATCCCCGTTTCATCAGTTCCAGCCAGAGGGCCATGTCGTGGCTCGATCGCAGCAGCGGCATCCGGAAAGGTCCGGTGAGCCGCCGGTCGATCATCACCGTGAGGCACCCGATGGCCGTATTACGCAGGTAATGGTTGTAATCCATCCGCTGCGGCGCCCGGATGATTTTTTCCGCGGGCCGGCCGGTGGCCTCCATGACCTCGTAGGAGGTGAAGGAAAAGGCCCACCGGTTCCGTTCCATGAACCCAATCTGCTGTTCCAGCTTTTCCGGTTTCCAGGTGTCGTCGCTGTCGAGAAAGGCGATGAAGTCGCCGGTAGCCAGCTCCAGGGCCGCATTCCGGGCCGATGCTGCGCCGCTGTTCCGGGCGAGGAGGATCAGCCGGATCCTGGGATCGCCGCCGGCCGCCGACGCCACCACCGGTTCGGGATGGTCGGTTGAACCGTCGTCGGCGATGATCATCTCCCAATCGGTGAAGGTCTGTCCAACCACCGACCGGATGGCATCGGCCACATAGGCGGTTCCGTTGTAAAGCGGGGTGATGATGCTGACTTTGGGCATAGCGGGTCTGGTGGATTTTCACTCATCGTCGTAATGATGCAGCAGGTACCGGTAGGACCGGTGCATGAACCGCATCAGCCTGAGGCTCTTGAACATCCCGGTGGAGCTATGCTCGCGGTGGATCACTTTCAGCGACGGGTCGAACCCGGTCCGCAGTCCCAGCCGCAGCGCTCTCTCCCCCAGCCAGATCTCCTCGCCGTAGAGGGTGTTAGGGTAGTCGAGGGTGCCGCCCTTTTCGAAGAACGAGCGGTGGAAGATCATGAAAGAGCCGTGGATCCCGTAAACCGGGAGGATGGGACCGGGGTCCGGTGCCTTTTCGCGGACCCGGGAAAGGATCTTTTCTTTGGCAAAGTACGCGGCCAGGAACAGGTAATGGAGTGCCAGGTTTGACGACAGGAGGGTCAGCATCCGGAGGCGCCGGCGGGAAATCCTGTTGCGGAGAAAGGGGTTCTGGTGCTGATGCAGCCGGCTGGAGACGATGTCGGGGCCGAGGATATCGAACTGCATCCGTTCGGCGGTCCTATAATCCTCCCCGAACAGGGGGCCTGGGATCGTGATATCGTTGTTCGACAGGATCACGACATCGGGCATGCCTCTCCCGGCATCGAGCCAGGCCCTGAGTCCCAGCGCGGCCCCGGGCAGGTAGCCGATGTTGCCGTTCGCTTCCACGAGAAGGATGTCCGGGAATTCCTGCGTCAGCTCCCGCAGCGGCTTGCCGTCGCGGCTTCCGTTGTTGACGATGACCACCCCGGGACTTGCGGGACCGTGCCTTTTCACCTGGTTGCGGGCGAAGGAACAGGTATCGTCGTCGTTGAAATAATTGACCAGGAGAACGAGGAAGCGG
>DAONFN010000220.1:1487-5646 GCA_035403625.1 Bacteroidales bacterium | reverse complement strand
GACCACATAACAGATCTTGTACACCGTTTTCGAAAGGGTGTCGTTGCTTGGATCGTCATCCGCAACCCCGTTGACTTTGTCGATCCAGACGGTCAGATCATGAGGGCCGATGGCTCCTGCATAGGGCTGGTTGAAGCTGAAATCGTACATCCCCTGGGTGGGTATCGACAGCCCTGACAGGGTGGTCGAAACGGCCGGTCCCCCATCCACGCTGTATTTCACTTCAGCGCCGGTGATGGTGGTGGTACCCAGGTTCATGAGGGTGCCTTTTACCGCCAGCGGTTCGGCGAAGTAGTTCTGTGTGGCGCCCACCGAGATCAGTCCGGCATCGAGATTCAACGGATTGAAAAGCAGGATGTTGTCGAGATACCAGTAATCGAGGTTGTACATGTTTCCGTTCAGGTAGAAGCAGATCTGAAATTCCGACTGTCCCACGTCGGTGTTATTGATCACCACATCCACCTTTTCCTTGGCGATATTGGCCGTCGGGCTCTTTTCCCATACTGTATTCCAGGTTCCGTTGTGCGAGCGGGTAGCAACTCCCACTTTCGGGGCGGGGTTGGAGTACCAGTCGTACATGTGCCGGAACGAAAGGGTTACGATGGTCACACCTGTAAGATCGAACATCGGCGAGATCAAACGGGTGGTGGTGGTCTGTTGTACATAGGTGAACTGCGCCTCGGGGGCGGTCCCGCCGGCATTGTCGGAGTTGTTGACCCCCCACTGGGCGGGGATCCCGTTGAGAGTCCAGCCGGCCGGAGGCATCTGCCCGGCATCAAACGATTCCCAAACGAAGGTCTGACCCATCGAGGTCAATCCGAAGGCGATAAAAAGGAAGAACAGGATCGGCTTGATTGTTTTCATAACAGAGTTTTATCAGGGTGGAGTGGTAAATCAAAAGATGGCCGGGTAGCCAGAAAAAAGGGGGATAGTCTGATTTCCATCCCCCTTTCTTTCAGTATGAATGGAATTCAGGATCAGTCAATGACAAGTTTCCGGGTGACGGTCATTTCATTGTTCTTCAGGGTGAGGAGATAGACTCCGCTGGCAAGATTGGAAAGGTCGATCGCTTTGATGGTCTTTCCCTTGACGGAGACATTGTTCTCTGCATACACGGGGGTTCCCAGGCTGCTGGTCACGGTCAGGTCGGCCGTGATGGCCATGGCGGCGTTGAGGTCGAGTGTGAAGATGCCGTGTCCCGGGTTCGGATAGATCGATACGGCTACTCCGTTGGTCTTCTCGCCCATGCCGGTGCACTCGTCCAGGGTTGCCGAAATCGATTTGGTTACCTGGCAGGAGCCGAAGTCAACCAGTACACTGAAATTGTGCGTGCCCATGCCATAACCGGCCCAGGTCACATCGAGGGTGGGGGTTGTGGCGCCGCCGGGAGTCCAGAGGTAGGATACGGCTCCGGGGGAGGTGGCGTCGAGGGTGATGGTGGTGTACCAGCAGGCGATGGTGTCGGGGGTGGCGGTAACTGCAACAGCAGGTCCGACCGTGATATAGTCGGGCATGATCAGGGTGTCGATTTGACCTCCGCGATCGACGATCAGCGTTACATCAAAACTGCCGCAACTGTTATAGGTAACCACCGGATTCTTGGCAGAGGAAGTGTCGGGTGTGACCCCTTCGAAGATCCAATGATACGTTTCGGGAACACCGATATAGCCACCGGTGGTGGTATTGGTGAAATTAACCGGTGTGCCGATGGTAACGGTATTGCTCGAAGCGGTAAATCCAAGGGTCAGGTCGATGGCCCCCTGCTTGATCGTTTGAATAACCTTGTAGGTCTTGATCGGATAACCGCCCGTGGTGCCGGTCTGGTTCCCCTGGCCGGCATCCTTATTCTGAAGCGATGCGATAAATTCGCAATCTTCCAGCGGCCAGGCAGGATCCATGGTGAACGTAAGCGTAACCGTTTGGGTGTTGCCGGATGTGAAATCAACGGGGGTGCCGTTCTGATCCGGCGCCATCAGCCGGTTGATGTGTTCCAGGTGTGTCTGGCCCTGCCAGTTGTAGGTAACGCCGGATTGGGTCACAAAGAAATAGAGGACATTGCTGGTCGATGGGATCACGTCGGTCTTGGTCAGGGTGATGACGGCTGTGTAATCAAGTCCGGTGTGGGTGACGTCCATCGACATGGTAACCGGCGAGGTAAGCCCCATGCAATAGTTGTACAGCGGCAGGTACGAGGTGTAGAGCGAGGTGGTGTGGCTTCCGCCGCAATACATCTTCACCCCGTCAAACGTAACGGAAGGATAAGCCTGCACGGCGTACATGGAGTTCCGGGCCAGGGAATAGACATTCTTGAATGGATCCGTATTGCCATAGTTGCTGTGTTCCGCGATCACGGCCACATTTTTCCCGGCGGCCAGCAGGTCGTCCATGCCCATGGCAGCTCCCGGACAATACGTACACAAGGTGCTGGTAAAATCTTCGGCCAGTACCATCTGGCGCTGTCCGCTTTGGGCGACGGCAAACAATGTCGCACTAATAAAAAGGAGAGAAAGTAGCGATTTTTTCATAGGATGAATTTTAATGGTTACATTCAGGGGTTATGGATGCAAAGATAATGAAAATGAATTATCAATGTATCGATATACATTCAAATTTGTTAGGGCGAAAAACCAAACGCCGGAAGGCATGACGGACGGTTACCTGTCGAGACGGGCCAGCGCAAAAGCGTAAGCGCCGATCGATACCGCACCGGAGGTTCCCAGGCGGGAAATACCGATACCCACTTTTTTATCAGGGTCGAACAGGACCGATTTGTCGGAGAAAGGAACCCGGATCGGAACTGACGAGGATTTCAGGAAAGAGGCCAGCCCTTTTTCGTCTTCGAGGTTGTAGGCCACCACTTCCATCCGTTCGAGCGGATGACCCGAAAGGGTGTCGAACGGGGCGTTCATCTCCTCCACCAGTCTGGGCAGGAAGAGGGGCCAGGCGCCCGAAAGTCCGCCGCCGATCACCACCAGGCCGTCGATGAGGGTGGTGGCATTTGCGATGGCGTCGGCTGCATCGCGCGCGAAGGCGCCGAAAGCGGACTGGGCCGCTTCCCGGTTGCCCGGCACGAACCCCATCCCGATCTCGTAGATCTCTTTCGGCTCGGGGCACGAAGCCGGGTTCAGCCCGGTATGGGTGGCGTACTCCCGCCGGATTCCCCGGATGCTGACGCTCTCCTCGGCATCCCAGTTCTTGAACGTGCGGTTACGCATGCGGTTGATCTCGCCGCCCGAACTGTTGTCGCCGAAAAGCAGTCCGTCGCGCGTCACGATCCCGCCGCCGAAACCGGTGCCGAATGTCACACCGAACAGGTTGCGGTAGCGCCTCGGATTGCCCGCCTCCTCCAGCTTCCGGTTGACCTCGGGAAGAAGTCCCGCGATCGCCTCGCCGTAGGCAAAGAGGTCGCCGTCGTTGTTGATGAACACCGGCACGCCGAAGGCCTCCTCCAGCATCGGACCGAGCGCCACCCCGCCGCGGAAAAAGGGCAGGTTCTGCAGGTCGCCGATAATGCCCCGCTCGTAGTCGGCCGGACCCGGGAAGGCGAAGCTGATGGCCACCGGCTTGTGAACCAGCTTCGATTCGGCCTGCCGGAACCCGTCGACAATGGTCTTAAGTACCTCTTCCAGGCTCTCGGCGCGTGCCGGCAGCACGATCGGCTCAAGGATCTCCTTTTCCGCCTGTACGGCGTTGAACACTAAGTTGGTGCCTCCCGCGTCCAGCGTCAGCACGATTCGGTTGTCGTTTTTTAAATCCATAGGGTCGGATAAATTAACTCAAAAATCAAAAAACAAAGATCAAAAACATAGATTAAAGATCAAAATGTTGAAGATTCAGCAGACCTTTTTAGACTCAACCGTTAGAGAACAGTCGAACAATCGAAATCCGATCGAAAATCAAAAATCGTTGATCGATTATTCGATTAATCCTCCCGGTATCAGCACATCAGCACATCAGCACATTGGCACATCAATACCTCACCCCCTGCCCCCCTCTCCGTCCGGAGAGGGGGAAACATTAGCACATCAGCACATCAGCACATTGGCACATCAATACCTCACCCCCTGCCCCCCTCTCCGTCCGGAGAGGGGGAAACATTAGCACATCAGCACATCAGCACATTGGCACATCAATACCTCACCCCCTGCCCCCCTCTCCG
>DAONFN010000220.1:0-1387 GCA_035403625.1 Bacteroidales bacterium | reverse complement strand
CCCGGAGAGGGGGAAACATTAGCACATTAGCACATCAGCACATTGGCACATCAATGAGCCTCCAGCCAGTTCTCCCCTGTATTCATCTCCACCAGCACCGGAACGTCAAGGGGGATGGCGTTCTGCATGCCCCGGAGCACGATGGGTTTCAGCAGTTCCACCTCGTCGCGGTGAACGTCGAACACGAGTTCGTCGTGCACCTGCAGGATCATCTTCGACCGCATGTTCTGCTGTTCCATCTCCCTGAAAATGTTGATCATGGCGATCTTGATCATATCGGCGGCCGTGCCCTGGATGGGGGCGTTGATGGCGTTGCGCTCGGCGAAGCTGCGCACGGTGGCGTTGCCCGAATGAATGTCGCGGAGGTAGCGCCGCCGCTTCATCATCGTTTCCACGAACCCGTTGCGCCGGGCCGAAGCGATCGTCTCTTCCATGTACGCCTTGATACCCGGGTATTTCTCAAAATACTGCCCGATGATGTCGGCCGCTTCCCGCCGCGGGATCCCCAGCCGTTCGGAGAGCCCGAAAGCCGAAATGCCGTAGATGATGCCGAAGTTGACCATCTTGGCGTTGCGCCGCATCTCGCGGGTCACGGAGTCGATGGGCACGCCGTACACCTTGGAAGCCGTAGCGGCGTGGATGTCGAGCCCGTCACGGAAATCTCCGATCATTCCCTTGTCGCCGCTGAGGTGGGCGATGATGCGCAGTTCAATCTGCGAGTAGTCGGCCGAGAGCAGCAGGTATTTGTCGTTGCGGGGCACGAAGGCTTTACGGATCTCGCGCCCCTTCTCGGTGCGGATGGGGATGTTCTGCAGGTTGGGGTTGTTCGAGCTGAGCCTTCCGGTGGCCGCCACCGCCTGGTTGAAGGAGGTGTGGATGCGGCCGTCGCGCGGACTCACCAGCGCAGGCAGGACATCGATGTAGGTCGATTTCAGCTTGGTGAGCGAGCGGAACTCCAGGATCTTGCGGATGATGGGATGACGGTGCTCCATTTTCACCAGCACATCCTCGCTGGTGCTGTATTGCTTGGTTTTGGTCTGTTTCGGGTTCTCGACGATCTTCAGCTTGTCGTAAAGGATCTCGCCGAGTTGCTTCGGTGAAGCGACGTTGAACGTCTGGCCGGCATCGGCGTGGATGGCCGCCTCAAGCACCACGATCTCCTTTTCGAGTTCGCCCGAGTAATCCCTCAGGGTGACCGGATCGACCCGCACCCCTTCGGCCTCCATCGAGGAGAGCACCGGGATGAGGGGCACTTCGATCGTGTCGAACAGCTCCCGCGTGCCGGTCTCCTCCAGCATCGGAGCGAAGACCTCCTTCAGCCGGAGCGTCACATCGGCATCTTCGGCGGCGTATTCCTTGATCGTCCCGATATCGACCGTGCGCATGC
>DAONFN010000219.1:0-5699 GCA_035403625.1 Bacteroidales bacterium | reverse complement strand
CTGATTGTTAATTTGATAACAATGAATTACGAGATTCTCAAGATTTCGATTGCCGACCGTATTGCGGTTGTCACCATCAGCCGGCCGGCAGCGCTGAATGCCCTTAACTCCGATTTTTACAGGGAATTCAACCATTTTCTCGATGACCTGGAACCGCGCGACGATATCCGGGTGCTGATCATCACAGGAGAAGGCAAAGCATTCGTGGCCGGCGCCGACATCGCCGAGATGTCGGACAAAGAATCTGTGGCAGGAACTGCTTTTTCGACCGTCGGACAACGCACCTTCGACCGCTTGGAAGCACTTCCCATTCCGGTGATTGCCGCCGTGAACGGATATGCGCTCGGCGGAGGCTGCGAACTGGCCATGGCATGCGACTTTCGCATTGCCGGGAAACCGGCGAAATTCGGTCAGCCTGAAATGAACCTCGGGCTGATCCCTGGTTACGCCGGCACCCAACGGCTCTCCCGCCTGACCGGATTGGGCAACGCCCTGTACCTGATCCTCACGGCAGAGACCATTTCGGCCGACGATGCCCTGCGAATCGGCCTGGTGCAAAAAGTGACCGAACCGGAGGCACTCATGGAGGAAACCATGAAACTGGCCTCCCGGATCGCTGGGAACGGCTCACTGGCTGCTCCGGTCGCGAAAAAAGTGATCCGGCAGGGATTCACCATGAATTTCAGCGACGCATCCGCATTGGAATCCCGGGAATTCGGAAAACTGTTCGATGAGCCTGCCACCCATGAAGGTATGAAGGCTTTTCTTGAGAAACGCAAACCAAACTGGTAACCTGATAAACAGAACAATATGACCTACCAAGAACGATTGCAGCACGTTTCAGTGCTGGGGGCTGTCGGCAAGATGGGCAGCGGTATCCTTCTGCTGACGGCGGTTGAAATGGCCGACCTCAGCCTGAAACCTGAAAACAAGGGAAAATCCTTCGTGCTGAACGCGATCGATGTCTCCGATGATGCCCTGTCGGGCGTGATCCGGTACTTGAAGGCCCAGGTCCTGAAAGTGGCCGAGAAAAAGGTGGTCGCCCTTCGGCAGGTCTATGCCGGTCGAGCCGACCTGATCGAAAACGAAGAGATCATCCAGCAATATATTTTCGATGTGATCAGCCTGGTCAGGACCACCACCCGCATCGAAGCCGCCTATGACTCCACCATGGTGTTCGAGGCGATCCGGGAAGACCCGGAAATGAAAACCGCGATCTTTGCCCGGATACTGGCCAACAACAGCAACGATCCCTGGTTCTTCACCAACACCTCCTCCATCCCCATCGGTAAACTCGATGAGGGTGCCGGACTCGGCGGCAGGATCATCGGGTTTCACTTTTACAACCCGCCGGCGGTACAGAAACTGGTCGAGATCATCAAGTCAGCCCATACCCTTCCCGATGTGGAAACCTTTGCACTCCAGTATGCAAAGAACCTCCGGAAAGTGGTGGTCCCCTCCAACGACAAAGCCGGATTCATCGGCAACGGACACTTCATGCGCGACATCCTGCATGCCGGTTCCGAAGTGGAACGACTCACTGCCGGCTACGGATTTACCGGTGCGATCTATGCCATCAACCGCATCAGCCAGGATTACCTGGTACGCCCGATGGGCATCTTCCAGTTGATCGATTATGTAGGCGTGGATGTGTGCAGCTTTATCATGTCGGTGATGAACCCTTACCACCCGGGCGAGAATATCCACAGCCCGCTGCTCGACCGGTATCTCTCCCTGGGGATCAGGGGTGGGCAGTATTCCGACGGATCGCAGAAAGATGGCATCCTGAAATACGAAAAGGGACGACCCATTGCTATCTATGATCCTGATCAACAGGCCTATATTCCCCTTGCGGAGATCCAGCCGGCTGTGGAGGAGAAGATGGGAACCCTTCCCGTACCTCCGGCCTGGAAAGCGGTGGTGGGGAGCAAGACAAAGGAAGAGATCCTTCGCACCTATTTCAGCCAGCTCAGCACGGCCTCCGGCGAGGGTGTAGCCCTGGCCCGCGCCTATGCCAAAAAGTCATGCGAGATCGGCAAGTTCCTGGTTTCCTCGGGCGTTGCCTTCAACGACAACGATGTGAACACCGTATTGCTCACCGGCTTCTTCCACGCCTACGGGCCGATCAATGATTATCTGGGTTAACCGTTCACTGCCAACCAAGTCGATTTTTTACCGCTAAGACGCTAAATATGAGAAGAAAAGTATATATGATCGCCGGTTACAACACCCTTTCGATGGGAACCGGCCGTAAAGAATTCAGCCCGAAGAAAGATCGTCCGGGGCTGGAAGAGTACATCCGCGAAGCCGGGCAGGGAACGCTGAAACAGATCGGTGGCGCAGGGAATGTCGATGAATGTGTGATCGGCAATTTCATGGCCTCGCGTTTTAACAAACAGGCCAACCTGGCCGCCTTCTTCCCCTATGTCGACGAAGGACTGCGCTACAAGCCCGCCGTCCGTGTCGAAGGGGCCTGCGCTACGGGCGGACTGGCACTGATGACCGGCATTAAAAGCATCCTGGCCGAAACCGCCGAGGTGGTGCTGGTGATCGGGGTGGAGGTACAGAACACCGTCAAAGCCATCTATTGTGCCGACTACCTGGCCGGCGCCGGGTGGTTCAAGAACCGGAAGAACGGGCACGCCTACTTTTTCCCCGGACAATTCAGCGACCGGGCCGGAGCCTATTTCGCCAAATATGGGAGGGATAAAACCCGGCAGGCGCTTGCCCGCTGGTTCCGCAATGCGATCGAGAATGCCCGCCTCTGCCCCACCGCCCAGGAATACCACAACACCGTGAATGACCTCGATGCACTTGGCCTTACAGAACCGAACGGGAAAACGTTCATCGACAACCTGAACGTATTCGACTGCTCCAAAGTTTCCGACGGGGCATCCGCCATCACGATCGTCTCGGAAGAGGGGCTGAAACGCTGCGGTATTCCCGCTTCGGAGGCTATTGAGGTGCTGGGATGGGGACAGATGGAGGAAGATATCACCCGGCCTCCCGTTGATCCCACTGCACTTACCACGACCGCCGAAGCGGTCAGGCAGGCCCTTTCCTCCGCCGGGATCACCCGCGAACAGATTGCAACTGCCGAGATCCACGACTGCTTTACCATCGCCGGGTTGATGTGCATGGAGGCGATCGGGTTCGCTGAAAAAGGAAAAGGTGCCGAATTCATCCTCGATGGCCATACGGCCAGGAACGGGAAAATACCCATCAACACCACGGGCGGACTCATCGGCTGGGGTCACCCCACCGGCGGTACCGGCGTACACCAGGCAGTGACCATCCTCGAACAGCTCACCGGGAAAGCCGGCGACGCCCAGGTACCGATCCCGGCCGACCGGCCGTACGGACTGACCGTAAACATGGGAGGCGACGACAAGTCACTGGTATCCATCGTTTATAAAAAAGGAAGCTGATTCGACAGTGGAATAGCCGGCAGACCAGCGCGCCTGGATCACAGGCAGGATGATTCATTCGATCACCAGCCACACCGTCGACTCATAAGGCCCGATTTTCATCTTTTGGAAATAGCTGTACTCATCCGGGCTTCGAAGGGTCGACACCAGGACCTTTCCGTATGTATGTTCAGGAAGGGAGAGTGCTTTCTCCCTCCCTGTAAAATTCAGCACCACCAGGATGCGTTCCCGTTCGGCTTTACGGAAATAAGCCAGGATTCCATTTTTCCCGTTAACCACGGGAACCCATTCTCCCGTCTGTAAAACCTTATGGGTCTTCCTCAACCGGATCAACCGCCGGTAATGATTAAGCAACGAATCGGGATCCCCCTCCTGCTGTCTGACATTTCGTTTGGATATATCTTTGTTGACCGGAAGCCAGGGAATTCCATCGGTGAATCCCGCATGAGTGCCGTCATTCCACTGCATGGGAGTCCGGGCTTTGTCACGGCCCGAATACAACGGCCAGAATTTCTTTCCAAGAGGATCGTGGATCCTCTTTCTCGGAATGGTACCGTTGTGCATTCCGATCTCCTCCCCATAATAGATAAAAGGGGTACCCCGCAGCGTCATTAAGAGGGTTGCGGCGACTTTGGCTTTCTTTTCCCGGTTTACGGTAAGGGGCAACCGGTCGATACTTCGCAGGAGGTCATGGTTGGAGAGCACATGGCTGGGCCACCCGTCCGTTGGAATACTTTCGTACCACTTTACAATCGTATCATAGTAGGCATGCGCATTCCAGGGAGTAAAAATCAATGAAAAATCAAAGGTCAGATGCAGACCTTCTCCCTGTTCACCCAGGTACAGAGCAGACATCTTCGGATCCCCCGGCGGGAGGGTGTATATTTCCCCGATGCCGACACAGTCGCCGTATGAATCGAGAAGCTTGCGGAGTCTTTTTACGATCGTCAGGGATCGCTTGCGGTTTCGCGTATAAATGTGTTTCTGCAAGGCCGGAATCCCCGGCAAACCCGGATTGTTGCGGAATATCCGGTCTTTTGCGATCATGTTGATCACATCGAGCCGAAACCCGTCAACCCCCTGGTCCAGCCAGAATTTCAATTCCTCAAATACCACACCTGCCAGCTCTTCTGATCGCCAATTCAGATCCGGTTGTTCCCTGAAAAACGAATGAAGGTAATATTGTCCTGTACACTCATCCCGGGTCCAGGCGCTCCCACCAACCGCAGAAGTCCAGTTATTCGGAGGTCCTCCCATCACCCCATCCCGCCAGATGTACCAGTCTCGTTTCCCATTCACCAACCCGGAAGCGGATTCCTTAAACCACGGATGCTGGCTGGAGGTATGATTCAATACCATATCGAGGATGACCCGTATGCCTGCTGAATGGCACCGGCGAATCAAATCGGCAAAATCGGCATGGGATCCGAAAGCGGAGTCGATGACCCGGTAATCGGAGATATCATAGCCGAAATCAACCATGGGTGATTGTAAAACAGGAGAAAGCCAGATGGCATCCACCCCCAGTTCCCGTAGGTAGTCGATCCGGCGGATGATCCCCCTGAGATCGCCGATTCCATCTCCGTCACTATCCTGGAAACTTCTCGGGTAAATGTGATAGATCACGCCATGCTTCCACCAAATAAACCGATCCTCCTGATGATCTTTCATTGTCTTTTTTCGTTTATAACCCCGGCATCTGCCAGCAGCCGGTCCATGATATCCGCGGGTTTATATTCACCTGCCCTTTTAAAGGCTGCAGACCTCATGGTTGTTCTACCCTCAACATCGAGGAAATATGAAATGATTTTTCCAGCCATCTCTTCCGGAGTCTCCACCAGATACCCGCAACCGCTGTTATCCAGGATATCCCGGGGGCCTTTGGTGTTATAGGCAATTACCGGCAACCCCGAGCTCAGCGCTTCCAGGACGACACAACTGAATGTGTCGAACCGGGATGGAAGCAGTAAAAGGTCGGCTGACCGGTATAATCCCGGCAGATCCTCATGACCGACCCACCCAAGGTAGACCGCCTCAGGCAGGGCAGCTTTGAGATCGCTTTCCGCCGGGCCTGTTCCCGCCACAACCAACTGAACCTCAGGGAAAAAGTTACGAACCTCCTCCATCACCCGGGGCAGATCCATAACTCCCTTTTCACGACTGATCCGCCCGGTATAAAGAACGACGGGTCGTTCGGCGTCGAAGGGGAATCCGGGTTTCACTCCATTCCCGTATGTTGAAAAAATGGGATCGGCCCAATGGGCAGTCAGG
>DAONFN010000218.1:0-5776 GCA_035403625.1 Bacteroidales bacterium | reverse complement strand
AGGCTTCGAACTGGAAAACGTTGATGACCCGCAGCGCTGCTTTCAGATCATAATGGAAGCCGATGATGATGGGAATGGCTTCATTCTTCCCGGGATAGTCGTCGCCAGGGTAATATTGGCTGATGGAAACAATCCATCCAATATTTACTGGTTCATCCTCCAGCCCAATTACTGGAACTGGAACCCAACCGTGCAGATCTATGATTACAAACCGGTCAAACAGCCTGATTTGAAGGATTTCATTGCCGATGTCGATTGGAACACCATGCCGGGTGAATTCAATCCCTTTGTTTTCGTCAAACATAAAGTTAAATGCGACATCATTTCATCCAATCTTGCCAAGATCGACCTGTCAAAGAACCAAATTGGCGATTTCGTCAATTACCAGGTGGATAAAGCCGAAAAGAAATCTTACTATTTATGCCCGGGAAAGCCATTGATGCTGACAAACGACAACAAATTGCTTCTTTTTGGCTCCCAATCGATGAAAAAGGGGAAGACCCTTTGGTTTGCGCGATTTCTATTGGAATAGGGTGAGTGGAAAATAAAAAAGGCTGCCCGGATCAGGCAGCCTTTTTTATCGAATCGGGAAATCTATTTCAGCGATTTGCAGATATACTTCCCTAAAGCCTTGCCGGCTGACTCGTAACATTCGGCGATGCGTGCGCCGTAATCGTACACCTCCTTGTTTACCGGAACACCACCCACGGTCATGCGGGCATTCGATCTTGGTTTGTTGTCGCTGGCCTCAATGGTAGCCAGCACTTTATCGGGTGCCGAGGTCTCCACCACCTCGATCTTCAGGTTGGTACTGGCCGATTTGGCTGCGCCCAGAACCACAGTCTCCACCCCTTGTTCAAGGAAGACCGTATGCACAACCAGCGTGTACTTCGCACTTTCTGCTCCGGGCTTTACCTTCAGACCGCAGGATTCGGCGGCATCATTGAACTTTTCTTCAAAAGCGGGCTGGTAACGGGACGCTTTGTTGGAGTTCCATTTCGAAGCCCATTCATCGCCCGATCCGGGCTTTTTGGCATTCCGTTCTTCCGTCGACTTCTGAAGATACTCAGCTTCGGTTTTGAACTTACCGACAGCCATGCCGGAATAGTCATAACGGATGTTTATCTCTCCCTGGCCCTTCAGCATGCCGAGGTTGTCGGACTTGATTTTCTGTGCCAAAACGGAAACTGCCGTGAACAGGATGGAGCCTGCCAGCAGGATAGAAATCCTTGTTTTCATAAGTGGATAATTGGTTTAGTTGAGGTTAAGATTATTTAGACAAAATTAAAATAATCTTCTCTGCCGGCCAAATTTTCAATGAAAATTTCCGTTCTTTTCACGGTTATCTATGAATTTCAATGGTTTACGACTGATCTCCGGATACAACATCTTTTGGATCGTAGTCTCGGAAGTGAAGGTGATCAGCGGGGCGACACGCAATTTTGCCCGGAAGTGGTCTTTGATATCTTTTTCCTTTTCTTCGCCGATCCCTTTGCCGCTGACATGAATGAGGATCTCATCGGTCCCGATTGCGTTGGTGTACACTTCGACAATATAATTGGAGATGTAGTCGATGTTATCAAGGATATCGTACAGGGCAGGCGGGTACAGAGTGGTACCTTTGTACTTGATCATCTGGTTTTTGCGTCCGACAACCGGGCCGATGCGAAGGGTGTTCCTTCCGCATGGACAAGGGGCGGTGTATTTCCGGCACACATCACCGGTCTTGAAACGCAACAGCGGCATTCCTTCCACTCCCAGCGTGGTGACCGTCAGTTCACCCAGTTCCCCTTCGGGTACCGGCCGGTCCTGGTCATCGAGGAATTCAACGATGATCAGTTCGGGATGGTGGTGTCCGCCCGTTCCTTCGGTACACTCGGTGAAGGTGGTACTCATCTCGGTGGAGGCATAGGTGGAAAAGAGCCTGATATCCCACCGCTCGGTGATTTTCCGGCCAAGGGTATTGAGTGTCAGGTCGGCATTTCTGAGTGGTTCGCCAATGCACACGGCACTTTTTACACTGCATGCGCGATAATCGATTCCGTGCTGCTCGGCGTATTCGATGATCTTGAGGATGAACGACGGGACCGTGATGAGGGTGTTGGGGCGGATCCTTCGGATGGAATCCCACTGGAGTTCGGGGATCCCATTGCCGACCCTGACCACGCTGGCTCCCAGTTTCCGGATGCCGAGGAGGTATGCAAGGCCGGCCATGAACCTTCGGTCGATGGTCGTCATCAGTTGGTAGACGTCTTCCTGGCTGCCCCCCGCACAGGTGAAAGAGATGGCCTCGTTATAGGCCAGCCGTTCGAGGTCGCGGTCGGTCATTGCGAAGGTCACCGGGTCTCCAAGTGTTCCCGACGTGGTGATGTAGTCGATCACCCGGTTGCGGGGCACACAAAGAAAATCGGCATTTTGTTTTTGGAGGTCATCTTTGGTGGTAACCGGGATATTGACTAAGTCGGCCACCGTCCTGATTTGCCCGGGATCAATGCGGTGTGTGGCAAACAAATCCCTGTAGAAGGGTGAATGGGTGCTTATATAGGCGAGAGCTTTCTGCAGAAGAACATCCTGAAAGGCTGCGATCTCCGCTGTCGTTTTCCGCTCTATTTCCGGGAAGAAGGGAGAGTTCATGGTAGGATTTCAGGCGTTCTGGAGGTCTCTTTGTTCGCAAATGAACCGGGCGATGCTGTTGACCGAGCGAACTACTTCGCGGGCGAGATTCTGATCGGCGATACGGAATCCGTACGTCCGTTGAATGGCCATGATGATCTCGATAGCATCCACCGAATCGAGCGTCAATGCGTTTCCGCCACCGAACAGGGGGGCGTCGTCGTCCACATCCGCCGGGTTTACATCGGTGATCGACAGCGTGGACATAATGAGGTTCTTTATCTCAAGCTTCAGTTCCGGGGTTGGTTCTGTCATGTTCTGTATTTTAATGGGTTACCGTATCGCTTTTGAAAGCGATTTAAAGAATGCTTCTTCGGCACCGGCCTGTAAGCCGATTTTATCGCCAAGTTCCTTCAAACTTGCGGGGCCGAGATCGCGGTTCTTGACAATCCTGGCAGAGAATAGCGAAATCTCTCTCCAGCCGTCACCGATCTTCATCAGTTCTGAGGAGAGGCCTTTCAATTGCGGCTTGCCGGTTATGGAAGCAGCTTGCTGGAGGAACGTAGCATACATGTAACGGAAACCGGCTCCACCGGTACCCTGGTCTTCCAGCAGGATGTTTATTTTCATAATCTCGTGGGAGAGGTGTTCGGTGTCGCGGGCGAATGCAGGCCAGTCGTTGATCTTTTTTGCGAACATACGTATCCCCTTGATTCCCAGGAAAGGGATGGGCAATTTCAGCATATAGAAACAGGCCTGGCTGATCCCTTTCAGGATAGCCCTGTTCAGGTCGGGTTCGGCGGGCAGTTTCCCGAGGTGGAAGATGAATCCTTTCGGCGACATCGTCCCGCCGGCAAAACGGCCTTTTTCCAGCGAAGCACTGTCGAGTTTTACCATCCGGGGAAAATAGGAGTCGCTGATGAGGTATTGATCCCCATCCTTTCCCGTGACCACCATATAGTGCACGTTTATATGCACCCGTTCCCACGAGGGAACATAATCCATGTAGAAGAAATCAACCTGCGCAGCCACCGGGATGTTGCCGGCAAGCAGCTCATCCAGTTTTTCTTTGCCCCGCGCGGGATCGTTGAAACGGTAGGTTTTAAACGATGCTCCCAGCCGTTTCTCGATATTGGTCCTCATTTTTCCGGGTTTGTTCCGGACGATGAAGGTGGGAAAGGGGAATGATTTCATTCGATGGAAATACCCGAAGAATATGCCTCCTGCAATGCCGAACACAAGGGGTTCAGTGATCTCCATACCGCCGTGATTCAGCAGGGAAGTGATGGTCCCTGACTCGCAATGCGCGGCCATTTTGTGTGTGTAGCCCGTTATCTCCATGCTAGCGTCTCTCTTCGGGTTGGGTGAGAACGATGCAGGGATTGGCGGTCGGGTGTTGGTTTACGACCACGCTTCCTGCCTTGTTCTCGAGTATATGGTGCGATTCAGGGTTGCCTTCGACGGGTACCAGGATGACCTGGAAAAGGTTCGCTACCGGGATATTAAAAACTGCGGCATAGCGGGTTAATTCCCCTGCTGTTGCTTTCAAAAATTGACCGGGTTCTAGGTGCCTTTTAACCCTCGATTTCCGGATGCCTGTGCGTGATGCCAGTTCAGCCAGTGAAAGGTCGACCAGGACCATGTAGTATTTCACCGGACTGATCCGGTTGGCGATAAGTTGCTCGCGGAGTTCCTGTTCAAGTTTATGTCGTTTCCCGAAGTAATCGTCAAGGTAATGGGCCGACAGGTAGGAACCGGTCTGCATCGGTCCGAAATTCCCGTCTTCCTTCTCCACATAGACGATCATCTGTTGTTCGGGGAAATCCACAAAACCTTCCTTCTCCTTCATATCGCTTTACCCTTGATTTCTCAATTATTTCTTGCAAAAATAGCAATGCTTGCCATCATGGCAAACAGAAAAAAGAGGACCAGCAGGAATACCCGTGGAAGGATGGTGACCAGGTCGCCGTTGCGGATGAACAGGTCGAGGTAGTTATCGATGCCCCAACGGATCGGGGAGGCCTGGCTGATCACGCGGATCAGGCGAGGCATGAGGTGACCAGGGAAGAAGGTGCCGCTGATGACGCCCAGCAATACCACCATCACGGAGCCGAAGAGTCCGGCCTGGTTATGGGTGGATGCGGTAGCCCCTACTATGACGCCAAAACCGATGGCGGCCAGTGAGGAAGCCAGGGTTGCTACGAAAACAGCCAAATGATGCGAACCCAATTCCAGCGCGGGAAGTCCGCAACAGGAAGGAAATACGACCGTTCCGATGAAGATCATCAATGCGAACTGGATGAGGCAGACCGCCACGTAGGCCACCACTTTTCCTCCCAGGATCGAAGCAAGGCTCACGGGCAGAGAACGGAGGCGACGAAAGGATCCTTCCGTCTTCTCGTTGATGATGCTTCCCGCCAGCGGGATGACGATGAAGAACATGGCGAACAGGATAAACCCGGGCACGTTATTCTGGATGACATTGGGCCGGATCTCCGATCGTTCAGCCAATGCAAACTCCTGTCTGACGATAGGCAGGTTGTTCATTTTTCCGGCGACCATGGCCCGGATCCCCGGCTGGAGGGTGGGTGGCATTCCCGAAATGACATTCTCCATGACAGAACCGGCCTGGGCACCTTTGATAATGAACGTCAGTGAGGCGATCACCGCTTCGCGGAAGTTTTCCTTCAGCGCGGGGTCGGTCAGCAATACCAGCGTCGAATCGGCGTGTGAAAGAAGGATGGCGAAAGGATAATCGCCGCGTCCGGTGAGCCGGTGCGCTTGTTCGATTGTCACGGGACTTCCTTCCAGAGTCCTGACCGTTGCGAACATGCCGGATGAGTCAAGGCTGGCCAGTAAATCACGGGAAAAGGAATTTTGGAGACCGTCAACCCAAAGGATCCGGGTTTTTTCATGTTGATCTTTCAGGGCCCGGTCCTGTGCCAGGGTGACCACAAAAATCAGGAGTACCGGCATGAGAAAAAGGATGATCAGTCCCGGAATATCCCGGATAAGCAACAGGATCTCTTTTTTCAGAATATGCCGGAGTTTGTCCATCATTACCTTGTGATCACTGTACTATCGTTTCCCGGCACCCAGGACGAGGCAGACCGGTGCAATGGTCGGGATGATCCCGAGGAAGGAGAAACCAGCCTTTTCGAGG
>DAONFN010000217.1:0-5819 GCA_035403625.1 Bacteroidales bacterium | reverse complement strand
AAATTTCAGTGTACTTTTATCCTTCCAATGGTCGGCCTATGTGCGGAAGGTTCTCATTTGTCATGGAAGATTCCCTGATCCTGGAGAGGTTCGGTGTCAGGGTGCGGACAGCCATTTACAAGGCCCGGTACAACTGCGCCCCCACGCAAAACCTTGCTGTGATCACCGGCCAGGACCGCGAAACCCTTCAGTTTTTCCGGTGGGGGTTGGTCCCTTCCTGGTCGAAGGACCTTGCGATCGGCAGCAAGCTGATCAATGCCCGGGCAGAGACGCTCGCCGAAAAACCGTCGTTCCGCAGCGCCTACCGGTCACGCCGGTGCCTGGTGCCTGCCACCGGCTTTTTCGAGTGGAAGCGGGATGCCCTGAAACAGCCGTATCATATTTTTCTCAAAGGAGAGGAACCTTTCTGTTTCGCAGGGTTATGGGAAGAGTGGGCACCGGCAGGAACGGATCCGGTGCGGTCGTTTACCATCATCACCACCACCCCCAACGAGCTTATGCAAACGATTCACGACCGGATGCCGGTGATCCTCCGCCGGGAAGATGAAGAACGGTGGCTCGCTTCCGGAGCGGATCCCGGGCTTTCCTCGTTGCTGAGACCTTTTCCTGCTGAGCGGATGGAACTGAAGCCGGTATCGAACCGGGTGAATTCACCGTCGAACGACGGTCCGGAAGTGCTGGTGGTTCCCTGAAGGGTTTCTTTGTTTCGTCATCGCCTAGATCATCAGGCTGCACCCTCTCACCTCGGCGGCATCGAACCTGCCCAGCACTTCGAAGGTTCCGGAGCCGGTCTCCCTGCCCAGGTCCTCGGTAGCGATGAACGCGCAGGAGTCGCGGTTGGCCAGGTCGATCACGCTGATTCCCCCGGTCGATCCGGAAGCGACGAAATCCAGCGGGTCCTGCGGGTCGCGGAACAGCACTTTCATCCAGGGAGGGGCTGTGAACCGGCTGTTTCCTTTTGACCATGCCTGGGAAAAGAGTTCGGTCATTCCGTATTCCGAATGGATCGTTGCGAGGCCAAGGGCACGGAACAGGCGGTCGTGAAGTTCTTCCCGGATTATTTCCCGGCGGCGGCCCTTCATCCCCCCGGTTTCGATCACCGTTACCGGCGCATAGCGTCCGGGGTGGTGTTCCGCAAAATCCAGCAGGGCGTAAGCCAGGCCAATGAGGATCGTCTTCTCGCCGTTCTTTTCTGCGCTGGTGAGGCGCGATTTCAGGGCCGTTTCCTGTCCCAGGAAAAAGCCATGATCGCGGCCGGGCGACTCTTCCATGAGCCGACGGATCATATAAACGAGCGAGGAGGCGGGCGCTTCTTCCGGTGTCGGGGTAAGAGCCAGGAAGGTGATCTCGCCGGGCGGACCGTACGCCCGCTCAAAGCCCCGGAGAAGCGAAGCGTGATAGAGGCCGGGGTCGGCGACCGGGTGTCGGCTGCGCACCATTCCGGTGGTACCGCTGCTGAGGAATGTCGCCCGGGGGGTGCACCCCGTGCAGAGGATGTCGTGCGATTTGAAAAAACCAATCGGGAGGAACGGGATGCCGGCGATCCGGCTGACCTTTTCGGGATCGATGCCCCGAGCCTCTGTAAAAGCCCTGTAAACCGGGTTCAATCGCGACTGAATCCGGAAAAGATCCAGCGCGGCCGATTCGAAGTCAGTCTCGCCTTTTATCCCGAAAATCCTGGCGGGCCAATCCGGGTCAAATCCCGGTTTATGTTCTTCCCCGTTCACCTTTTTTTCCTACCTTTACGGCCTCACAAAAGTATAGAACGATTCCATTACTTCCAATGATTCCTTTTCACTTCCCGGGCCGTTTCCGGTGGTTGGTTTTCCTCCTGGGAGGGTTTCTGCTCATGGCCTCCCCCGCCTGCATGAAAAAGGAAAACTACCCGGTGGTCCCTGAAATCTCCTACCAGGGTTTCACCCTCGAGTACGACTCGGGGATGTACGCCACCCGGGGATTTCTGACCTTTTCTTTCAAAGATGGCGACGGTGACATCGGGCTCTCCGAGAATATGATCCAGCCTCCTTATGATACCGGGAGCATTTACTACTACAATCTTTTCATCGATTATTATGAGAAACAGGATGGCCGGTTCGTCAAGGTCGATCTTAACCCCACCCTGAACGCCCGTCTCCCCTATCTCACTCCCGATGATCCCAACAAATCGATCAGCGGATTCATTTCCGACACCCTGCCGCTCAACCCCATGCCCGTGCACGACACGATCATGGTCAAATTCCGCATCTGCGACCGGGCGCTGCACCTGAGCAATACCGACTCCACCCCAGTTATCATCCTGAAAAAGCGGTAATGGCGGATGGAACGCATCTATGCTGACCGGAAATACATCATTATCGGGTTCTTTCTTCTGATCGGGATCATCATCCTGGTGCGACTGTTTTACGTGCAGATCCTGGTCGATAAATACGTCCTTTCCGCCAACAACAACGTGCTCCGCTATGTGACCCAGTACCCGGCGCGCGGACTCGTCTTCGACCGGAACGGAAAACTCCTGGTGTACAATGAAGCGGCGTACGACCTGATGGTGATCCCCAAGCAGGTGAAGAATCCCGACACCGCCGCCCTTTGCCGGCTGATCGGTATCGACCGTGAAGAGTTCATCAACCGGCTCAACAAAGCGAAGTATTTTTCTCCCTACCGGCCTTCGATCTTCGAAGCGCAGATCACCCGCGACAGTTACGGGTTCCTCGAGGAGAAGCTTTTTCTCTTCCAGGGTTTCTACGTTCAGCCCCGGACCCTCCGCAAATACACCTATCCCGTAGCCGCTCACACCTTCGGGTACATCGGCGAAGCAGGTCCGGAACAGATCGAGAAGAATCTCTATTACCGGCCGGGTGATTACATCGGCGTCAACGGTATCGAAAAGTCCTATGAGGAGGTCCTCCGCGGGAAGAAGGGGATGAAGATCCGGGTGTTCGACGTGCTGAACCGCGACAAAGGGAGTTTCCGCGACGGCAAGTACGATACTGCATCCGTGGCCGGTACCGATCTTTATTCGTCGCTCGATGCCGAGTTGCAGCAGTACGGCGAATTACTGATGACCAACAAGAAGGGCAGCATCGTGGCCATTGAGCCCTCCACCGGGGAGATCCTATGCATGGTCTCCAGTCCTTCGTATGATCCCAACCTGCTGGCGGGTAATATCCGCAAGAAGAATTACCAGAAGCTGGCGGCCGACACGGTCTTCGTGCCCCTGTTCAACCGTGCGCTGATGGCCATGTACCCTCCGGGGTCCACCTTCAAGATGGTCGATGCCCTGGTCGGTCAGCAGGAAGGAGTGCTGTTCCGCAACACCATTTACGGTTGTCCGGGCGGATTTCCGCTGGGTAACGGAAAAAAGGTGGGCTGCCACCCCCATCCCGGCCCGATCGATCTTTTAGGCGCGATCCAGATCTCCTGCAATACCTATTTCTGCCGCGTTTTCAAGTCGATCATCGACAAGAAGGGATGGCCTTCGACCCGCAAGGCTTATGAGAACTGGCGAAAGGAGGTGATGAGTTTCGGACTGGGGAAGAAGCTGGGGATCGACATTCCGGGCGAACTGAACGGCAACATCCCGACACCCAACTATTACGACCGATACCATGGGGTGAACCGGTGGCGGTCGACCACCATCATCTCACTCGGCATCGGCCAGGGGGAGATCGGGATCACCCCGGTGCAACTGGCAAACCTGGCCGCTCTGATCTCCAACCGGGGCTGGTATTACACACCTCACATCATCCGGGCTATCGGCAACAAAGACAGCCTGAACAGGGCCTTTGATACCAGGCACACCACCCTGGTGGACCCGCAGTATTTCGACATCGTGGTGGAGGGGATGGCCGATGTGGTAACGGGCGGAACCGGGACAATAGCCAAACTTGACAGCATTACGGTGGCCGGAAAAACCGGGACGGCACAGAATCCGCATGGGAAAAATCATTCGCTGTTCATCGCCTTTGCACCGGTGGAAAAGTCGAAAATCGCCGTATCGGTAGTGGTTGAGAACGCCGGATACGGGGCGGCATGGGCGGCACCGATCGCCAGTCTGATCATCGAAAAATACCTGAACCGCACCGTGAAGCGCAAGGACCTGGAAGACCGCATGATCAACGGGAACCTGATAAACGGAAAAATACCGGAAAGTGAGAGAGGACAAGGGAATATTCTACCGGATTGATTGGCTGATGGCCGGATTGTACCTGGCACTGGTCCTCATCGGCTGGCTGAACATCTATGCGGCCGTGTATGATGAGGCGCATCATCACATCGTCGATCTGAGTCAGAAATACGGCAAGCAGATGATCTTCATCATCGCGGCGTTGCTGCTCGCCCTGGGAATACTCATCATCGATCCCAAATTTTTCTCGCAATTTGCCTGGTTTATTTACGGCTTTTTCCTTTTTATGCTCGTGATCGTCATCTTTTCGGGACGGGAAGTAGCCGGTTCGAAAGGATGGTTCGGTTTCGGGGGGTTCGGAATTCAGCCGGCCGAGTTTGCCAAGATGGCCACGGTGCTTGCGCTCGCCCGGTTTCTCGGGTCGCTAGACGTTTCCATCATACGAACACGTAACCTTGCTGTGGCGGTAGCCATCATACTGGTTCCGGCCTTGATCGTGCTTCTGCAACACGATACCGGGTCGGCGATCGTCTTCCTGGCGTTGGTCATCGTGCTCTATCGGGCCGGCCTTACCGGATTTATCCCACTGGCTTTCATCGTGTTACCGTTACTTGGAATCCTGGCCCTGTTGCTGCCGAAACTGGTGCTCCTCGGAATCCTGTTCGCTGTTGCAGCCGGGTTCTATTTTTACAGCAACCGCAGGTTCCGGACGACGACGACCATCCTGCTGATTTTCCTGGCTTCAGCAGGATTTGTTTTTTCGGTCGATTATGCGGTGAACCACATCCTGGAGCCGCATCAGCGCAACCGGATCCATGTCCTCCTCGGGCAGGACGTCGACCTTAAGGGGGCGGGCTACAACGTGAATCAATCGCTCATCGCCATCGGCTCCGGGGGACTGACCGGCAAAGGCTTTTTGCAGGGAACCCAGACGAAGTACAACTTTGTTCCGGAGCAGAGCACCGATTTCATTTTCTGCACCATTGGGGAAGAATGGGGGTTTGTGGGTTCGGCGGTGGTGGTGGTGCTGTATCTCATCCTTTTCGTACGGTTGATCCTGGCTGCAGAGCGGCAACGATCGCGCTTCAGCCGGTTTTACGGGTACGGCGTCGCATCGATCCTCTTCTTCCATTTCGCCATCAACATCGGGATGACACTCGGCATGGTTCCCGTGATCGGGATCCCGTTGCCGTTTGTCAGCTACGGGGGTTCTTCGCTCTGGGCTTTCACCATCCTGCTTTTCATTTTCATCCGGCAGGATTCGTACCGGTATGAGTTGGTGTAACGCTGGGCACGCGTCAAAGACGCGCGCCCAGCGTCAAAGACGCGCGCCAGCGTTGGAGACGCGCGCCCAGCGTCAAAGACGCGCGCCCAGCGTTGGAGACGCGCGCCCGATTCCAACGCGTGCCCGTTGCCGACTCGCGCCCGGCTTCGACACACCTATCGAGAAGCGTTCCGGTTACTGAATCGTTTCCAGAAAAGGTGTTTCCAGGACGACGTCCAGCAAGGCACTCAAACCGGCGTAGTTTCTCGCAGAACTGAAAAGGTAATCTTCCGGTTTTTCGACAATCATGGCCACGACCGGATTTCTATGGATATAGTTCAGCTTTTGAAAGAATATCTTCGGTGAATAGAGCAAGATACCGTGATTACCATCTTTCCAGAATTTATACCGGGTAATTCGTTTCAGGGGCTT
>DAONFN010000216.1:0-5825 GCA_035403625.1 Bacteroidales bacterium | reverse complement strand
GCATACGAATGTGATCCATGCCCAGGAGGTGAAGATGATCCGGGTGGCTGATGCAGCCATCTATCCCGATTCGGGGAAGGTGGTCATTCTCAAGGATGCACAACTGCGCCCGCTGAGCCATGCCATCATCCTGGCCAATACCACCACACGTTACCATCGTTTCTACGACGCCAGCGTGGCCATCGCCTCGCGAAAGAATTACACCGCTTCCGGCCAGTACGATTACCGCATGCGCACCGGGGAGCCGGAACAGATCCACTTTACCCGGATTCGGGTCGATTCCCTGCTCACAACCGTAGGAGAGGGTACGGCCGGAGATTCGACGGCTTTCCTGCTGAGTCCCGAGTTTGCCTTCCGTGGGGCGTTCGCACTCAGGGCGGCGGATAAAAATCTTCGGTTCGACGGCGGATTCCGTCCGGTTACGGATTGTTTCCCTTACGACTTGGAGTGGGTGCGCTTTGAAAGTCCCATCGACCCTGCACACGTCCAGATCCCCATTGACCCGCCATTGCGCAATATCCAGGGGGACCCGGTTACCCTGGGCACCCTCTTCATCAATACCGAAAGCCGCATCAGCCCTTCTTTCTTCCGGAGGAAGATCAGTTTCAGCGACACCATCATGGCCACGGCCCGGGGTATTCTCGAATACGATGTACCGTCGTCCGAGTTCCGCATCGGGTCGCCCGACAAGCTGAAGAACCTCCTGCTGAACCGGGATTACCTGTCGCTCAACACGGTGAACTGCCGGATGCGGGGAGAGGGGAAGCTGAATCTCAGCCTGCGATCGGGCGCCCTCGACCTGGTGAATTTCGGGGTGCTCGACTACTTCGTTCTCCCCGATTCGCTTCGGGTTAACTGTGCCATGTCCCTCAACTTTCCTTTCTCTGAACGGGGAATGCAACGTTTCAGCACCCTGCTCGAAACCGTCAACATGCCGGGGGTAAAGTTGTCGGGAACGCCCTATGCGATGGCGATGGAGAAATTGCTTGGGAAACAGGACCTCGACCGGCTTACGGTGGAACTCGGTACGATGGGCAAGTTCAGGAAGTTCCCGGAGGCGCTGGAAAGGACACTTTTCCTGGCCGATGTTTCGATGAAGTGGGACAGCGCCACGCAATCCTACGTATCGTTCGGCGACATTGGGATCGCGAGCGTGGGGAAAACCCAGGTGAACCGGTATGCCAAGGGGATCATCGAATTCAGCAAAAAAAGGAACGGGGATGATGTTACCATCTGGCTGCAGCTTTCGGAGGATACCTGGTTCTTCTTCAACTTCCGGAATAATGTCCTGATGGCCCTCTCTTCCGACATTTCCTTCAACGATATGGTGCGCGAGGATGTCCAGTCACGGGCAGAGCAGAAACGGGTGGGGGGAATGGTTAAGGGATATACCTATACCCTGGCCACGGAGCGGAAGAAACGGGATTTCCTCCGCCGGTTTCAACCCGGCGATTCGGAGTAGTTTTCCGGAATTTTATTACCTTGCGATGCGAAAACCCTCAAACCTGAAGGAACTATGAACATGGTCGCCGCACTGGTGGAAATCCTGGTCGCTTACCTGTTGGGATCGATCCCCTCGGCCGTTTGGATCGGAAAGATGCTGTACGGGATCGACGTAAGGCAGCATGGGAGCGGGAATGCGGGTGCCACCAACGTCATCCGGGTGCTCGGATACAAGGCGGGTATCCCGGTTCTGCTTGTCGATGTGTTCAAAGGCTGGATGGCGGTCAGTGTGGGGGTTTTTCTCCCGGTCACAGGTCTGGGTCCTGAATGGCGCCAGTACCTCCTGATCGTGATGGGGATGGCTGCCGTTCTCGGACATGTCTTCCCGGTCTTTGCCGGGTTCCGTGGAGGCAAAGGAGTCGGAACCATGGCAGGGGTGGGTATTGCCCTTTACCCGCTGGCCATTCTGGTGGTTCTCGGCCTTTTCATCCTGGTGCTGGCTTCGACTCGGTACGTCTCACTTTCCTCCATTCTGGCTGCGATTACTTTCCCGCTGGTGGTGTGGTTTGTGACAGGGGTGCGTCATCCCGGGCTGGTGGGATTGTCGGTCGCAATTGCCGTTTTCATCCCATTCACCCACCGGAAAAACATCGGCAGGCTTTTACGGGGGGAGGAGCGTCGCTTCGACTTCACCCGCAAAAATGGGAATGCCGGTCCGGGCATCACAAACTGAAGGACCTTGGACAACAATTTTTTATTGTATCTTTGAACAATTTTCATAAACACCGGTAATCATGAAATTCATTATTTCGAGCACGTCATTACTCAAAAACCTGCAGGCCATCCAGGGGGTGATCAACACCAACAACACCCTGCCCATTCTGGATGACTTTCTCTTTGAACTGAAAGAAGATACGATCAATATCATTTCCTCAGACTTGGAAACAACGATGAGGGTCACCATCCGGCCCGACAAAGCCGAGGAGTCCGGAAGCATTGCCATCCCCGCCAAGATCCTGGTCGATACGCTGAAAACTTTCGCCGACATCCCGGTTGCCTTCACCATCAATCCCGAAACATTGATGATCGAGATCTCCGCGGGCGAGGGAAAATATAAGCTGTCGGGTCACAAGAGCGATGAATATCCCCACACCCCACTGCTCGAGGATACAACTGCGCTTTCCGTCGATTCGCGGCTCCTGTCGCAGGCGATCAACAAGACCCTGTTCGCCACCGGGAATGACGAGTTGAGGATGGTTCTTTCCGGCGTTTTCTGCGAACTTACCCCTGACGATGTGACCTTCGTGGCTACCGACGCACACAAGCTGGTGAAATACAAACGCACCGACCTGAAATCGGCGGAATCCACCTCCTTCATCCTGCCCAAAAAGCCAATGAACCTGCTGAAAAACATCCTCTCGAGCCAGGAGGTGCCGGTGACCATCGAATACAACAAGACCAACGCCTTTTTCTCTTTCAACAACATCAACCTGATCTGCCGGCTGATCGACGGCAAGTACCCCAACTACGAGGCTGTCATCCCAAAGGAAAATCCCAACCGTCTGACGGTCGACCGCCACGCGCTCCTGACTTCCATCCGGCGTGTGTCGATCTTCGCCAACCAATCGACTCACCAGATCCGCTTCCGCGTTTCCGGCCAGGAACTCCTGCTGAGCGCCGAGGATATCGATTATTCGAACGAAGCCCGCGAAAGGCTTAATTGCTCGTACAGCGGGGAAGATATGGAGATTGGTTTCAATTCCAAATTCCTGCTTGAGATGCTGAGCAACATTGAAACAGAGGAGATCAGCATTGAGATGTCAGCGCCCAACCGGGCCGGGATCCTTACCCCGGTAAATAACGAGAACAGCAGCGAGGACATCCTGATGCTCGTCATGCCTGTGATGTTGAATAAATAGTCGGGAATGCATATAAAAAAAGAGCGAAGTTGCGGCTTCGCTCTTTTTTTTGCAGATAAGTCAGGTTCGTCAAGCCCGCCGAACATTGATGGCTTTCTTCCCGCGGTTATCTTCAGTCACATCAAAAGTTACCTGGTCATTTTCACGAATTTTATCCACTAATCCGCTAACGTGGACGAAAACGTCTTGCTGGTTATCGTCATCGACGATGAACCCGAAACCTTTCCTCTCATTGAAGAATTTTACTTTACCTGTTGACATAGTAATTAAGTATTAAATGAATAACCATTGCGAATATACATTTTAATAACAAAAAAAAAAAATGATTTTTTTAAGAGAAGGGGATCGATAAAATCTTGCAACTTTCTCTAACTTTACAAAAAACTGCCACCATGTCCGAAATTTCACTTTCACTGGAGAAATTTGAAAAAGCATTTCCGGAAACCTTTACCCCTGAACAACTTGCAAAAGCCAAGACAATTTTCCTGAAGCGATTGGCTGAGTTGGCCCACTGTTTTTACCAGGGTAAGATCCAGACGGTCCCCAAGGCGCCCGTGATCGGATTTAATTGGTTCAATGTCTGGTATACCCCCGGCGTTTCGAAGGTTTCAACCAATATTCGCGATAACAACGATTGTTCGTTCGATCTGACCAACCGGGGAAACCTGGTAGCAGTTGTCAGCGATTCGACGCGGGTGCTCGGCGACGGCGACTGTACGCCCCCGGGCGGGTTGGGTGTCATGGAGGGAAAAGCTTTCCTGATGAAATACCTCGGCGGCGTGGATGCAGTAGCGCTTTGTATCGACAGCCGGGATAAAGATGGCAGGCATGATCCTGAAAAGATCATCGAATTCGTGAAAATGGTCCAGCCCAGTTTCGGGGCCGTAAACCTCGAAGATATTTCGCAACCCAACTGTTTCCGGGTGCTGGATGTCTTACGCGAGGAATGCGATATCCCTGTGTGGCATGATGATGCGCAGGGAACTGCGTGTGTGACGCTGGCCGGGGTCATCAACGGCCTGAAACTGGCGGGAAAGAAGATCGGCGATGTGCGGATCGTGCTTAACGGTGCGGGAGCTTCCAACACCACCATTGCCCGATTGCTTATTACCGACGGGGCTGACCCGGCTAAAATGGTTCTGTTTGATACCAAAGGCGGCCTGCATGCCGGTCGTGACGATATCAAGGCTGATCCACGCTTTTACCGCAAATGGGAACTTTGCGAAAGCACCAACCCTGGCCGTATCAACACCATCGAAGAGGCGATGAAGAACGCCGATGTGCTCATCTCCCTCTCAACACCGGGTCCTGATATCATCAAACGCCCCTGGATCCGAAGCATGGCGGAAAAATCAATCGTATTCTGCTGCGCCAACCCGGTTCCGGAGATCTATCCCTACGCCGCTAAAGAGGAGGGCGCCTATATCGTGGCCACCGGTCGCGGCGATTTCCCCAACCAGGTGAACAATTCGATCGGCTTTCCGGGCATTCTCAAGGGAGCCCTGATGGTTCGTGCGCGAAAGATCACCGACAACATGGCCATCGCAGCCGCCCATTCCTTGGCCAACTATGCTGAGAAACGCGGCATACATGTCGACGATATCGTACCCAATATGGAAGAGGCCTCCGTATTTCCTCATGAAGCAGCCGATGTGGCCATGCAGGCGATCAAAGACGGGGTGGCACGCATCAACATTACATGGGAGGAGGTGTTCACCAAAGCGAAACAGGATATCGAACATGCCCGGAGCATGACCAAAGTGCTGATGGACAAAGAATATATCAAAGCTCCGCCGGCTGAAATGATCCAATCGGCCCTCGACTTTGCCATCAAAGCGGTCAGTTAATGGCAGGGGCGGTTTCCTGACCCGCTAAAAACCAACCTGCGGGTTCATCCCCGCTGGATCCGTCAACTTTTTACGTGCTCTTTCAGGATGATCAGCCTGGCGCCGTGTTGCCGTGTGCTCATCTCGAAATGGTCGCGCACCTGCCCCAGGTCCGTCTGGGTCCACACATCGCGCATGTCCCACCTTCCGCTCAGGCCCAGGTCTTTCAGGTTAACGGGAACATAGCCCGGCGTTTCCGCCTTGTTGAAGAGCCCGACGGCTTTGCTGCCGTCTTCGAGGTCGCGTGCCCACACTTCGTAGGTGTCGGTTTTCCGTATCTGCACAGCTTGCTTGCCGAGCGGGTCCTGGTTGATGGCGATCACTTCGTCATTGGTAAGCAGGTTCATCGTAAAGGCGTCGAGCTGCTCCAGGTCACATCCTATGAGCAAGGGAGAAGCCAGCAGGCTCCACTGGGTGATGTGAGTGTACTGCTCCTCCGGGGTCAACCGGGTGTAGTGCAGAGCAGGGCCCCAGCCCACCCAGCCTACCACCAGCATGTCGGGATCGTTCCATCGCCCCGGAGCTGAAAAGGGCGAGCACTTTCCCTGGCTGAATCCGATTCCGGAAAGACTTTCCC
>DAONFN010000215.1:0-5843 GCA_035403625.1 Bacteroidales bacterium | reverse complement strand
GGGTCCAGCTCAGGTTTCCAGGGAGGATACCCGGCGGCGGATCACCGTGGGATTCAACGTCCGCAACCGGGATGTGGCGGGTGTGATCGGGGATGTGCGGCAACGGGTGGACCGGAAGGTACAGTTGCCCACCGGATATTCCGTCTCGTACGGCGGCCAGTTCCGCAACCTCGAAGCGGCGCGGGCAAGACTTGCCATAGCCGTACCGGTGGCGCTGCTGCTGATCTTCGTGCTTCTGTACTTCGCCTTCCATTCCATGCGCCAAACCCTGATCATCTTCACCACCGTACCCATGTCGGCCATCGGCGGGATCGTGGCTCTCTGGCTGCGCGGGATGAACTTTTCCATCTCCGCCGGGATCGGCTTCATCGCCCTGTTTGGTGTCGCCGTGCTCAACGGAATTGTGCTGATCGCCGAATTCAACCGGCTGGAGAAGGAGGGGCTGACCGACATCCGGGAGCGAATCCTGAAGGGGCTGCGCACCCGCCTGCGACCCGTCGTGATCACGGCCGCGGTGGCTTCGCTCGGGTTCCTGCCGATGGCTCTTTCCACCTCGGCCGGCGCCGAAGTCCAGCGTCCGCTGGCCACGGTGGTGATCGGCGGGCTGATCAGCGCCACCCTGATGACCCTCCTGGTAATGCCGGTGTTTTACTACGCCGTCTCACAGGGTTGGCGCAAGCGATCTGCCGGGCCGCGGGGAATCCTTCCTTCCGCCATCCTTCTCCTGCTCGCCCTGGGAATGCTCCATCCACTTACATCATCGGCACAGACAGTAAAAAAAATCACCCTGCAGGAAGCCGTTCAGCAGGCGCTCGACAGCAATTCCGACATCCGTTCAGCCATGCTGGAGATGAAGGCGCAGAAAAGCCTCGCCGGGGCCTCGTGGGACCTTCCGAAAACCCAGGTGGAGGGGCAGTACGGTCAATTCAACTCCTATCGGAAGGACAACAGCCTGACCGTCTCCCAATCGTTTTCCTTTCCCGGCGTATATGTTAACCAACACCGCCTGGCGAAGACCGGGATCGAGTGTGCCGGATATGAACTCGACCAGGCGCGGCTCTCGGTTGCGGGGGAGGTCAGGGAAGCCTACGACAGGCTTCTCTACCTCCACTCCCTCCGCCGGTTGCTGACCTGGGAAGACAGCCTGTATGCAGGCTTTGCCCGGGCCGCGGAACGAAAATCCGCCGGCGGGGAGACGAACCGGCTGGAGATGCTCACGGCACGGAGCCGGCACCTCGCCCTGGTGAATCGCGTCAGGCAGGTGACGATCGATATCAGCATCGCCGAACGCTGGCTGGGCGCCCTTCTCCGGTCGCCGGTTCCCGTAACCCCCGCTGACACTGCTTTGCGGCGCATCGAAATCCGGGTGCCCGCTACGGAGGCCTTCCCTGGGAACAACCCGGCTGTGGCCATTTCCCGGAAGCAGGCCGAAATGTCGAAAATAACACGGCAACTGGAGCAACAACGAACCTGGCCCGATCTCTCGGTCGGGTACTTCAACCAGAGCATGGCCGGGACGCAGGAGGTCGATGGCCGGGAAAAGAGATTCGGCACAGGAGACCGCTTTACCGGAATCCAGGCCGGGATCTCCCTCCCGTTGTGGATCGGCCCGTCGCTCGCCCGCATCCGGTCGGCCCGCTCGCAGGAAGAGGCGGCCGGGATCCGGGCCGGGCAGCAGGCCATCACGGTGCAGAACGAGTATCTGACCTTGCTCGACGAACGAAGGAAGTATGAGGAGAGCCTTGACTATTACGAAAAACAGGCGTTGCCCGAAGCGGACCTGATCGTGACGCAGGCCGGGTACAGTTACCAGTCCGGGGCCCTCGATTATTCCGACTATTTCCTCTCCCTCGGCAGGGCCATGGAGATCCGCGAAGGGTACCTCGAAACCCTGAGTTCATTCAATCAGACCCTTATTCGCCTGGAAATTTTATCCGGCAAAATCTTATAAATTCCTGAAATCATGAAAACAAACAACATCCTATACCTCATGCTGGCCCTTTCACTGGCCGTCATTTTCACTGCCTGCAGTGGAAACCGGAAACCGGAGGCAGAAACGGCAGGCGAAGAAGAGCTGGCGCCCGACATGGTGGAATTGCGTGCCGACCAGATCCGGCTCGCGAATATTGAAACCGGCACGGTGACGATGCGGGAACTCAGCGGCAGCCTGAAGGTGAACGGGTCGGTGGGAGTCTCGCCCGACAACCTCGCCATGGTATGCCAGCCTTTGGGCGGGTTCGTGAAAAGCTGCAACCTGTTGCCGGGGCATCCCGTGTCGAAGGGGCAGGTTCTCGCCGTGCTGGAGAACCAGGAGTTCATCGAAATCCAGGAGGATTATCTCGATTCAAAAAGCAGGTTCGAGTATGCCGATGCCGAATTCAGGCGGCAGAGCGACCTCTATAAGAACAACGTCTCTTCGCAGAAGACCTATGAGCAGGTCACGTCGGAATACAAGGCGCTGAAGGCCAGGGTCAGGGCGCTGGAGCAGAAACTCCGGATGATCGGCATCGCTCCGGAAACCTTACATGAAGACGATATCCGTTCGACCGTGAATCTGACCTCTCCGATCGCAGGATCTATCCGGGCGGTGCATGTGAACATAGGGAAATTTGTGTCACCCTCCGATGTGCTGTTTGAGATCGTGAACAGCGACAAGCTCTATCTCGAGCTGACCCTGTTCGAGAAAGATGCTGACAAAGTGGCGGTGGGGCAGCACATTCGGTTTTTCATCAACAACGAGACGGAGCAGCACGAAGCGGTCATTTACCAGACCGGCAAGGCAGTGGATGCCGATCGCACGTACCATGTGTATGCCACCGTTCCTGTAGCCTGCCGCAACGTCCTTCCGGGGATGTACGTGAATGCCATCATCGAAGCCCGGGCAGACCGGGTGACCGCGCTGCCTTCGGAGGCTGTGGTCAGCTTCGACGACAAGGATTACATCTTCGTGGTGGTGCGTGACAAGGTGGAGAACGGGAAGAATTTCACCGAGTACCGGATGGTGGAGGTGCAGAAAGGGGTGACCGATGATGGGTTCACGGAGGTGCGGCTTCCGCAGGGATTCGATACGGCGCGGGCCCGCATCGTGGTGAAAGGCGCTTACAACCTGTTGTCGGCCAAAAAGAACGCCGGCGAGATGAGTTGCTGATCCCGGTTGAGGGTGGGGGGACCCCGACGGGGTCCCCTGCCCCATTCCGTCGTACCTTTGCACCACCAAAAACATCGAAATCATGACCACGAAAAAGATAGAGGCCATCCTCCCCGCCGGAGCGATCCACTGGGTGGGCGAAGGATTCCGCGTACATAACTTCATCCCGGGCAACCCGCGGCTATCCATGCGCCGTATGGATCCGTTTATCCTGATGGACTATAACCTGAAACACACCTTCCCGCCCAGCGAAAAGCCGCGGGGCGTCGGCGTGCACCCCCACCGGGGCTTCGAAACCGTGTCGATCGCCTACAAGGGCCGCATCGCGCACCACGACAGCAGCGGCGCCGGCGGGGTGATCGGAGAAGGAGAAGTACAATGGATGACCGCCGCCGCCGGCGTGCTGCACAAGGAGTACCACGAAGAGTCGTTCAGCCGGAAAGGCGGCGAATTCCACATGGTCCAGCTCTGGGTCAATCTCCCGGCGAAAGATAAGATGTCTCCCCCGAAATACCAGGCCGTCACCCGCGAATCGATGCAGAAATACCTCCTGCCCGGCGACCTGGGTACGGTCGAGGTGATCGCCGGGGAACTCCGGGGTGTCAACGGATCCGCTACGACTTTCACGCCCATGCATCTCCTGAACGCCCGGTTTAATGCCGGCGCTGAGGAAACCTTCAGCTTCCCGGCCCATTACAACACCGCCCTGCTGGTGATCGAAGGATCCTTCCGGATCAACGACATGGAAAAAGCAAAACCCGATCACTTCGTGCTGTTTGAAAACGCCGGGGAGACCTTCACCCTGTCGGCCGAAGAAGACGCCATCGCCCTGATCCTCAGCGGCGAACCCATCGGCGAACCCATCGCCGCCGGGGGACCTTTCGTGATGAACACCCGTGAAGAGCTGGCCCAAGCCTACGAGGACTTCCACGCCGGGAGGTTCGGGCACCTGGAGGATTGAGGGGAGGTGACCAGGTGACCAGGTGACCAGGTAAAATGAATTGCCCTGGGATTCTTGCCAGGGGCTGAAGAGCGGCTCTGTCCAGTGCTTTAGCTCAAAATGAGGCCCTTGCCGGGCAGACTTTCCCGATCCCGGATGCCTGAATATTGGACCAAAACTGGAGTTATTCTGGATTTAAGGCGCAGGATGGGCGCAGAAAGGCCGCAGGATGGGCGCAGAACCGTCGGGGGATTGGCACAGGATGGCCGCAGGATGGGCGCAGAGACGGACCGCAGAGTAGGGGAGTATTCAGAATATGGAAGTATCGTGTTTCTTTCGTATATTTGTCTATAATCCATCTTGCCAATAAGGTCACCCTATGAAAACCCCTACCCTCTTTTTCGGGCTCCTCTTCCTGCTCCCGCTCTATTTTCATGCCCAGGTTCAATCCGTCAAAAACGGTCCTGCACCCCGTTTCGAGCGCAGTGGCGGTCATCCCACCCCGGCTCTGATCGCAGGTAAACCGGATCATCTCATGGTTCCGGCGAAACGGAATATGTTCAATCCCAACAATTCAATATGGCGATGGGACACGATCATGTGCTATAACAAGGCGTCGGGCGACAGTCCCTACCAGCGGGTCACCCGGACCTATAATTCATTCGGCGAGCAACTCAGTATTTTGTATGAGCGCCGGCAGGGCAGCCTGGCCTGGGTAAATTATGCCCGGGAGGCGGATACATACGATTCGGCCGGTAATTGGGTGTACCAGTTGCAGGAGCTCTGGCAAAACAACGCCTGGGTGAATTACCAGAAACAGGAATTTGGCTATAACGCCAATGGGGACCAGGTGGATTGGAAACGCGTGATGTGGGATTCCCTCGCGTGGGATAATTGGTGGCACTATTCATGGCACTTCGATGCAAACGGACTGACCGACACCTGCATGTATCAGGAAGGTCAGGACAGCCTCTGGATCAACCACTGGCTTTGGATTCCTTCTTACGATGGAAACAGCAACAACACCAGCACGGTAACCTATACCTGGCAAAACAATGGCTGGCAGCTTACCAACCGTGATTCCACCACCTACGATGGAAGCGGCAACCCGCTTACCCAGCTCCAGCAGAGTCTGATAAATTCGTCGTGGGTGAACAACAGTTTTCATACCCATGCCTGGGATACAGCCGGAAATTGTCTTTCATACCTGTACCAGTTGTGGCAAAACAACGCATGGGAAAACAGCATTTTCAACTGTTACACTTACGATCCGGACGGAAACAAGGTCATGGATATAGGCCTGGTATGGATGAACGGTGCATGGGTAAACAGCCATCGCGTACTTTATATCTATGATACCGGCATCAACCTGCTTTCAGAAACATCACAAGACTGGGTCAATTCCGATTGGCGGAATGCTTACACCGAGCAATACACCTATGATTCATCGGGAAACTCGCTTACCGGGAAGATGATGCATTGGTTTAACGGCTGGCAACCCTATGACGGAGGTCTTGAGGTTTATGCCAATCACGAAAGGGATATGAACCTGGAGGGAGAAAATTATCGCTATGAAGCGATCCTGGATTCGATCGCGGTAAATACCGGGCCAACCCGGCGGCCAGGGCAGGTAACGCTGTACCCCAATCCCTCCCACGCAAAGGTACATCTCTCTTTGCCCGGTATATCCGGGGATCAGAACGGATCAGTGACCCTGTATGATCTTCGCGGACAAGTGGTTTTATCACAAAAGTT
>DAONFN010000214.1:0-5843 GCA_035403625.1 Bacteroidales bacterium | reverse complement strand
GCAGCGGGTTCACCGTCATGGTGATGGCGTTGGAAAGGGCCGGGGTTCCGATGGCGCAGGTGGCGTCGGAAACCAGTTCACAGGTGATCACATCACCATTTACCGGCACATAGGCATAGGTTGCATTGGTTGCGTTGGCAACGTTGGTGGCATTGACCTTCCACTGGTACTGGGGATTAGGACCGCCATGAACGGTGGTCGAAGTGAAGGTCACCTGGGTGCCGGCGCATACCGGGTTGGCCGATTCGACGATGGTGATGCTCACGGGCAACAGCGGGTTCACCGTCATGGTGACGGGGTTGGAAAGGGCCGGTGTTCCCGTGGCGCAGGTGGCGTCCGACGTCAGCTGGCAGGTGATCACATCGCCGTTTACCGGCACATAGGCAAAGGTTGCATTGGTGGCATTGGAAACGTTGGTGGTATTGACCTTCCACTGGTACTGGGGATTAGGACCGCCATTCACAGTGGTCGAAGTGAAGGTCACCTGGGTGCCGGCGCATACCGGGTTGGCCGATTCGGCGATGGTGATGCTCACGGGCAGCAACGGGTTTACCGTCATGGTAATGGCGTTGGAAAGGGCCGGTGTTCCCGTTGCGCAGGTGGCATTGGAGGTCAGCTGGCAGGTGATCACATCGCCGTTGACCGGCACATGGGCAAAGGTTGCATTGGTCGCATTACTGATATTGGTTGCATTGACCTTCCATTGGTACTGGGGATTGGGACCACCATTCACGGTAGTTGCAGTGAAGGTCACCTGGGTGCCGGCACAGACCGGGTTAGCCGATTCGGCGATGGTGATGCTCACGGGCAGCAGCGGGTTTACCGTCATGGTAATGGGACTGGAAAGAGCCGGGTTGCCGGTAGCACAGGTGATGTTGGAGGTCAGCTGGCAGGTGATCACATCGCCGTTTACCGGTACATGGGTAAAGGTTGCATTGGTCGCATTACTGATGTTGTTTGCATTGATCTTCCACTGGTACTGGGGATTTGAACCGCCATTGACGGGGGTCGCCGTGAAGGTTACCTGGGTTCCGGCACATACGGGGTTGGCCGATGCAGCGATGGTGATGCTGACCGGTTTCAGCGGGTTCACCGTCATGGTGAGGGAGTTGGAAAGGGCCGGGTTTCCGGAGACGCAGTTCGCAGTGGAGGTGAGCTGGCACCTGACCACATCCCCGTTGACCGGGGCATAAGTAAACGTTGCATTGGTGGCATTGCTTACATTATTTCCATTCACCTTCCACTGGTAATGAGGAATTGGGCCGCCATTTACAGGAGTGGCCGTGTAGGTTACCGAAGTGCCGGCGCAAACGTTATTGGCTGATTCGCTGATCGTGATGCTGACCGGCAGCAGGGGATTCACAGTCAGGGTGATGGAATTGGAGAGTGCGGGCGTACCCGTGGCGCAAATCGCATCTGAGATCAGTTCACAGGTAACCACATCTCCATTCGCAGGTACATAGCTGAAGGATGTATTGGTTGCGTTGCTTGCATTGTTCCCGTTGATCTTCCACTGATACTGGGGATTGGGTCCGCCGTTGGTGACCGATGATGTGAAAATCGCCGAGGATCCGGCACAAACATGCAAGGTGAAGGTGTTGATGCTGATACTCACAGGCAGAAGCGGGTAAACGGTCATAACGATCACGTTGGACATGGCCGGATTTCCGAGTGCACAGGGATTCGAGGAGGTCATCTGGCATTTCACCAGGTCATTGTCGGCAGGAGTGTAGGTGAAAACCGGCCCGGTGGCCCCCGAAACGGGCTGGCCGTTGACGAACCACTCGTAAGCAGGAGTGTCTCCGCCATTGATCGGGCTGGCCGTGAAGGTTACCTGGGTCCCTGCACATACGGCCGGAGAGCCGGCCAGGATCGTGACCCCGGCCGCTGCCATCACATTCATCCGCGACCAGTAGGAACCGTTGTAGTACTCCAATCTCTTCGAATCGATGTTGAAGATGGTCAGCCCGTTAACCGGCAGGATGGCATCGCGCTGGGCAACCGTCAGTCGGGGGATCAGGATGCCTTTGTTTTCGGACGATATATCTAGAATAGCAGAATGATCGGCAGTGGCACCGTTGCCGGAAATCGAAACACCGGCCGGTGCGAGCGTCCCGGTGGGTGCATTCCCCGGGATCACAATGGCACACAGCGGAATCCATTCGTTGTCGATGTAGTACTTGATCCGGTTGTCGGTTATATCATAGATGATCAGTCCGTTGTCGGGATTCGCAATCGACGCAGGGGTCGTCCGGGTGAAAAGTACCCCCCGGGTGTTGCTGATAATATCGAGCATGGCCGAAGAGTCCGCCGGTATGCTGGGTAACGGCGAAATCGAGATCCCGCCCCCGGGCCGGTTAGTGCCCTTGACCGCCGAAACAAATGCCGATTCGACTTTGTTCCATTGCGATCCGTCAAAATAATTGAACTCACCCGAGGAGGTGTTATATATGATCAGCCCTTTGGCCGGCGAAAGTATACCGTCGCGTGATTCGGCACTCAACCGCGGCAGCAGGATCCCCTTGTCGGTCGAATTGACATCGAGCATCGCACTGGCCGAAATCGATTTGTTCCCGTTACTGATCCCCACCTGGGCACGAAGCGACAAAGTGGTCAGGATCAGAAACAGTATAAGAAAGGGAATGTAAAATTTTCTCATGGGTGCGGATTAATGTGGTTATTGAGTGCAAAATTACAAAGAAAACATATGCAAGGACTTATTATTAATTTGTGTTATACTTGTATAGTATTGATTGTCAGATTTGTGTTCATTTGTTGATAAATTTGTTATGGCTTTCCGCGGATGCCGTTCCTGAACAGTACTGATCGGCTACGGCACGGGCGCCATTGACACCCATCGATACCGCTTTTTGCAGATCGGGACAGGCACTGTCGGCCACACCTGCCCGGAGGTAAGCCAGTCCACGGTTATAGTATGCCTGGCCCGACGACGGATTGAGACCAAGGAAGGCGGTGAAATCGCTGATCGCTCCCCGGTAATCTTTCATTTCATTCCGCAGGATCGCCCGGTTGAAGTAAGCAGATTCATTCGCTCCTACCGATAGCACGGTATCCAGATCCGCCATCGCTGCCGGATAGTCCTTCTTCATGGCACGGGCGATGGCCCGGTTGATATACGCCTGCGTAAATCCCGGGGAACAGGCAATAGCCTTTGTGAACCCGGAAATTGCCTCATCAAACTTACCGGCCTTTCCATTCATACTGCCCAAATGAAACCACGCATTCGGGTTGTCGGCCGTAACGGCTATCGATTCCGTAAAATAGTGCAATGCCTTTTCCTTGTCCCCCTCATTTTCGTAAAACTCTCCCAGGTTGTTGAGGGCCGGATAAAACCGGGGATACTGCTCCGCCACGTCACCCCAAAAGGTGAAGCGGTCGTGCCAGGCAGCGGTGCGGTGGGCCGAAACCACCGCCAGGACCCCGGCGTAAGCCATCAACAAGATGATCACCAGCACTTTCCGCTTCGGGTATCGCTGCACGATCGAAGCCAGCCCCGCACTTCCCGCCAGGAAGAGCCCGAACGAGGAGAGATAGGTGTACCGGTCGGCCATGACAGCACTGCCAACCGGAAACAACTGAAGCACGAACATGACATTGAACAGGAAGAACAGGAACCCGGCTGAAACCATCCGGTATTTACCCCGAATGAGCATCCAGGCAAGAGCGCCCAGGAACAGGAGGAACGGAAGGACCGAAAAAAACCAGGCAGTGGGTATGGTGACTTTATGCAGGTCGGGATATGGATAATATCCGCATAACGAATAGGGAACCAGTGTTTTCAGCAAGTACTGGGTAAAACCGTAGGAGGCGATGACGAACCTGGCGGGAAGTCCGTAACGCACAATTTCGGTGGCTCCCTGGGCATGCTGGACCACGATCGCAACCAGTCCGAACACCAGGGAAAGCAGGAAAAATGGAACTTTCTCCAGCAACTGGCGCTTCCCGAAGGGGTTACGGCCGGACAGGTAATCCACCGCCATCAGCACCAGCGGCAGGGTGACCGCCATCCCCTTCGAAAGCAGGGAGAAGATGAAAAACAGGATGGAGAGGAGATAGCCGGATGTAAGTTTCTTTTCAAGATACCGGAGGTAACCCATCAGGGAAAGAAGGTAGAAACAGGTGTAGAGAAGATCCTTTCTCCCTGAAATCCACGCCACCGACTCAACATGCAGGGGATGGATTCCGAATAGCAAGGCCATGGCGGCGGGAAGCAGATGCCCCGGCCCCGTTCCGGTGTGCCGGAACAACCGATGGGAAAGAAAGAATACGAGGAGGGTATTCGCCAGGTGCAGGAGGATGTTGAACAGGTGATACGAACGCGGCTCCGTACCCGAAACAGCGTAGTTCAACGAATAGGAGAGAAGCGTGATGGGATGATAATTTCCCAGGTTGTTGGCATCCCCCGTCAGGATCTCCTTCAGGTTCGCATCCGTAAACCCCCGGATGAAGGGATTGTTCTCCACATACTGCGGGTCGTCAAAGGCGACAAAGGAATGCTTCAACGTGGGCACAAACACAATGAGGGTGAGGGCAAGGATACCGGCCAGCCATGCATAACCTATGCAGCTGAGCCGGTTCCCTGCCTCCTTTGGAACGGGTCCTTTCCTGGTGTTCTTTCTCTTTTCTTTCCCCATAAAAATTCGCTGCCGTTGATCCGGCAAATGAAAGAAAATTCCTCATACCCGCAACTCCTCCACCCGTCATTCCTTGTACCTACTTTGACTTCACCAACCGCAGGGTCTCGACATAGCCGGTACCGATCACTTTCACGAAATACATTCCATCCGGCAGTCCTTCGAATCGCACGTGGTGACTCATCTCTCCATCCATCTGCCCGGAAAGGATGTGTTCTCCCCTCATGCTGTATATTTCCATCCGGACTGAGCCGATGTTCCGATCGCCCTTCTGCATGAGCGTGAAGTCACCGGTGGTCGGATTCGGGAAGAGGATGAAGTTGGCCGTATTCAGGTTCGTCACCGGGTTTTCCGTCACGGCAGCAGCAACCATCGGAGCCTTGATGCCGCTGCAATAGCTGTCGGAAAGGTATGCGTGCAGGTGCGATCCGGACAATGCATGGGTTCCCGGCATCATCCGGATCTTTCCCGTAAGGCCGGCAACGAGGTTGACGTTCGCTCCGGAAGCGACCACAAAAGAGCCGGTACCTCCGGTTACCAGGAGGTTCATGGCATCATGGCACTCCGTTCCCGTAATGGTCCCGGTGAGCGTGACCGTTCCACACACTTCGCTGGTGTTCCCAACGTTCCAGCTACCGGTAACGGTGCTGCTTCCGGCATCGGTTACCGTTACGGTATAGGTGCCCGGGTTGAGGCCCGTGAGATCCGCAGTGGTGGCCAGGTTGCTCCACAGGTACGTGTAGGGCGGGATACCGCCGGCAGCCGTGATGTCGATGCTTCCGTCAGCAGCCGACGGACAGCTGGCATTGGTGGCAGTACCCGTTACGGTGACGGGGTTGGAAATCGTCACGGTGACAGAGGCGGTTCCCGTACAGCCGGAGGTCGAACTGGTCCCGGTCACGGTGTAGGTAATCGTGGTGGCCGGCTTTGACCAGACCGTTGTGGCAGTTCCGCCGGTGTACGGCACGGTTGCCAATGCGTCGGTGAACAGGTCGGTGACCGGCGACCAGGAAAAGGTGGCGGCCGGATCGCCGGCGGCCGAGGCGGTCAGCGACTGGATGGCACCCGGGGCAATCACCGGCGCAGAGGGTGAGACCGTGACGACGGGGGCGGTGTTGACAACTACCGAAGGAGTGGCTGATGAGGTCACGCAACCGTTGTTATCGGTTACCGTAACGCTGTAAATTC
>DAONFN010000213.1:0-5848 GCA_035403625.1 Bacteroidales bacterium | reverse complement strand
ATCTGCCGCTCCTCCGGAGCTAGTGATCTGACGCTCCTCCGGAGCTATTGATCTGTCGCTCCTCCGGAGCTATTGATTTGCCGCTCCTCCGGAGCTATTGATCTGCCGCTCCTCCGGAGCTAGTGATCTGACGCTCCTCCGGAGCTATTGATCTGACGCTCCTCCGGAGCTATTGATCTGACGCTCCTTCGGAGCTGGGATATGGAAGAATAATGCCGTGTGCTATTGATCTGTCGCTCCTACGGAGCTGTGCCATCCATGGGGAATGTGATTGTTCAAAGATCTGTTGCTACTTCGGAGCTCGGACTGCAAAACACGAGAGAGCTTCGGAGAAGCGACAAATCAATAGCTGGGATGACGTATGTTTGCACGAGCTCCGGAGTAGCGACAGATATGCCTACCTTTGTGTTTACGTCCAATCCCAACAATAAAAAGAATTAAGAAATATCCATATGATCCTGCTGAAGAACGGAACCTATATTGACTGGCAGACGCTGGAATTCCGGCGAGCCGATATCCGGGTGGAACCCGGACCCAAGGGCAACCTCGAATTTATACACCCCTCTCCAGATGCGATAGGGGTCGGGGATGAGGCAGATACGGTCATCGACTGTACCGGCCGCTATATCACCAAATCCTTCGCTAACGGGCATCACCACGTTTATTCCGCGCTGGCGACCGGCATGCCCGCCCCGCCCAAGCAACCCGGCAACTTCCGGGAGATCCTGCAATATGTGTGGTGGAGCCTCGACAAGGCGCTCGACCCTGCCTCCATCCGCGCCAGCGCACTGGTTACGGCGATTGCCTGCGCGAGGAACGGGGTTACCTTTGTGATCGATCACCACGCTTCACCCCATGCCGTGGAGGGCAGCCTCGAGATCATCGCCGAAGCCTTCGAATCGGTGGGTGTCGGGCACCTGCTCTGCTACGAGATCTCCGACCGCGACGGCGCCGGCATCGCCCGGGAAGGGCTGGACGAGACGGCCCGCTACCTGCAGAAACGGACCGCATTGGTCGGTCTGCACGCCTCTTTCACCGTGAGCGACGAAACGCTGGGTTACGCCGTCAAGATCGCATCGCGTACCGGGTCGGGTATCCATATCCATGTAGCGGAAGATAAGTACGACCAGGAGCATTGCATGGTCAGATACCACAAGCGGGTTGTGGAACGACTTCACGATGCCGGTGCCTTGCAGTTTCCGAAGACGATCCTGGGTCACTGCCTGCACCTCGACGATCACGAGCGCGCGCTGGTAGCGGCTTCACCCGCCTGGGTCGTGCAGAACATGGAGAGCAACCTCAACAACTCGGTCGGGTTTTTCAACTCGAAAGGGCTGGGCGACCGCATCATGCAGGGCACTGACGGGATGCACAGCGATATGTTGCAGAGTGCCCGTTCGGCCTTCTTCGCGGGCCATGATTTTGATGCGATCGACTATCCCGGCGCTTACCACCGCTTCAGGAATGTGCATCGCTACCTCGAATCCAATGCGATCGCCGGCGACTGGGAAAACAACCTGGTGGTGCTCGAATACCGGCCGCATACCCCTTTCTCGCAGGATAATTTTTACGGTCATTTCCTGTTCGGACTGGGAACGCAGCATGTTTCGCATGTGATCTCGCAGGGGCGTCTGATCGTAGATAACCGGAAAGTGGTCACCGTGGACGAGGAGAAGATCCTTGAAGAGGCAAACGTTCAGGCCCGCCGGCTCTGGGAAAGGATGGGCGCGCAATGAATTCCTGCCTGATCGTCAACGGTACGCTGGTATCCCGTGATTCGGCCATACCGGGCGATCTGCTCATCGAGAACGGGAAGATATCGGCTGCCGGAGCAATTGGTACCCATGACCGTCCCGGGATCCCGGTGATCGATGCCGCCGGGAAGTATCTCTTTCCCGGGGCGATCGATCCTCATGTACATCTCGCCCTTCCTACGCCTGCCGGTAATTCCTGCGACGATTTCCATTCGGGAAGCCTTGCCGCCCTGAAGGGCGGTACCACCTGCTTCTTCGATTTCGTCACCCCACACCGGGGGCAGTCGCTCCGGGAGGCACTTGACTTTCGACGGGAAGAGGCGCGGGAAAGTCGATGCGGATGGGGACTTCATCTGGGTATCAGCGGTTGGAGCCCCGAAATTGCCCGGGAAGCGGAGATCTGCATCGAAAAGGAGGGCATCCGGTCCTTCAAAGCTTACCTGGCGTATCGCGAAACGATCGGGATCGGGTACACCGAACTGGAAGAGCTGATGCGGATCGCCGCCCGCGGAAACGCGGTGGTCATGGTGCATGCCGAGGACGGGGAGATGATCGACCGGAACAAAGCCAGGCTGCTTAGCGAAGGGAAATCCCGTCCCTGTTACCATGCGGCTGCGCGTCCGCCCGAAGCCGAGGTGATGGCGATCGGCAACGTGATTTCCCTGGCGGCGAAAACGGGCTGCGCGGTCTATATCGTACATGTCTCCACCGGGAAAGGAGCGGAACTGATCGCTGAAGCGAAACGCAGCGGCATCCGGGTGTTTGGCGAGACCTGTCCCCACTACCTGCTCCTCGACGATTCGAAGTACGATCCCGGTCTGCCCGACCGTCAGGTCCTTCCGTACATCATGTCGCCGCCGCTACGAGCCCGGGACGACGCTTCAACACTGTGGAAGGCTTTGTCCGACGGCGTTTTCGATGTGGTGGCTACCGACCATTGTCCCTTCAACCTAACCGGGCAGAAGGATACCGGGCTGTCTGACTTTACGAAGATCCCCAACGGGGTCGGAGGCATCCAACACAGGCTGCAACTGCTTTATACGTATGGGGTTCAGACCGGCCGGATCAGCCTGAACCGGATGATCGACCTGGTTGCGACCCGGCCGGCAGAGATCTTTGGCCTGGGCGACCGCAAAGGAAAACTCCTGCCGGGATACGACGCCGATGTGGTGATCTGGGATCCGGCTTACCGGAGCACAATCAGCCATCCCGAAGAAACATCGACGTGTGATTCAGAGATCTACGAAGGATTTGAGATATCAGGAAAACCTGAAAAAGTTCTCCTCGGAGGGATTCCTGTAAACCAATGAGTTAAAGCTGAAAAGAATCTCAACTCGTCCCTCGTAGATCACAGATCGTAGATTAAAAAGAGATTCTCGCCTTTCCCCTTTTCTCCACTTCCCGCAGGATCGCAATTGGGTCCTCGAAACGGTTTCCCAGGATCATCGCGGCGATGATGTAAGGTTTGAACCCGGCCTGCTTGTAGAGGGGGACCCGGTAGCGTTCGAACACCGGGGCCGCCACCTCTCCCTCTTGACAGGAAACGCCGGAAATATCGGCCGGCAGGCAGTGCATGTAGAGGGCTTTACCGTTGCGGGTCTTCTGCATCATCTCCTCGGTGCATTCCCAGTTTTTGAACCGGGCATTATTGGCCAGGCACTCTTTTTCGAGTTCCTTCAGCCCGTCGCGGTCGTTGTTCGTGAGCAGGTCCGTGCGGCGCTGCATCACATGGTAGGGGGCCCAGCTCTTCGGGTAAACGATGTCGGCACCCTCAAAGGCTTCGCCCATCGAGTTGACCACGCGGAATTTACCCCCGCTTTCCTCAGCCTGCTTCCCGGCAAGTTCCAATACGTCGGGGATCAGTCCGTACCCTTCGGGGAAGGCCAGGTCGACCTCCATTCCGAAGCGGGTCATCAGCCCTATGATGCCCTGGGGCACCGACAAGGGTTTGCCGTAGCTTGGGGAATAGGCCCAGGTCATTGCGATTTTCTTTCCGCGCAGGTTGTCGAGCGAACCGAACCAGGTCTTCAGGTGAAGCAGGTCGGCCATCGCCTGGGTGGGATGGTCGATGTCGCACTGCAGGTTGACGATGCCGGGTCGCTGCGGCAATACGCCGTCGGCGTAAGCTTCGTCGAGGGCGGCGCCGACCTCGCGCATATAGGCATTCCCGGCGCCCAGGTACATGTCGTCGCGGATGCCGATGACGTCGCTCAGGAATGAGATCATGGCGGAGGTTTCGCGGACAGTCTCTCCATGGGCGATCTGCGACTTGCCCTCGTCGAGGTCCTGAACGGCGAGACCGAGCAGGTTGGCGGCGGAGGCGAAGGAGAATCGGGTGCGGGTGGAATTGTCGCGGAACTGCGAGATGGCCAGTCCGGAATCAAAGATACGGGGGGATATATTTCGGTCGCGGAGCGAGCGGAGTTTTTCCGCTGCGGTGAGAATAGTGATCAGGTCGTCGGTGCTTTTCTCCCAGGTAAGGAGGAAATCTTTGCCATAAAGGCCATTGGGTGTGTTTTCAGTAGTCATTATCGGGGGGATTATTTTATATAAAAGGCAAGGGCTGCATAGAAAGCCGAGGCTGCCACAAGATCGTCAACGGGTACTTTTTCGTTGGGAGCGTGGGCAAGCACTTCGTTGCCCGGGCCGAAGCCGATGCAGGGAATGCCGTGCTTGCCGTTGATGGTCACCCCGTTGGTCGAGAAGGTCCATTTGTCGATCCGGGGAGCTTTACCGAAGATACCGGTGAAGGCATTGCGGGCACTTACGACGAAAGGATGATTTTCTTCGAGTTTCCAGGTGGGGTAGTACTTTTCCATCCCATACGGACGCCCGGTATAGGCCACTTCCTCATACTGCAGCACTTCCACGGTTGCATCCATATCCTTTACGATCTCCTCGATCTCGGCTACGGCCGATTCCTTCGTCTCGCCCCAGGTGAGACGCCGGTCGAGGTGAATGCGGGCGTAATCGGCAACGGCACAGAGCGATGGACTTCCGGTCAACATCTCGGAAACCGTCACGCTTCCTTTGCCCAGGAAAGCGTCCGTTTGCAGCCGTTCGTTCAGTTTTTCTATCTCGAGGCAGGCGCGCGAGGCCATGTAGATCGCATTCTTTCCCCGTTCGGGAGCCGAACCGTGGGAAGAGATGCCGTTGAAGGTGACGGCGATCTCCATCCGGCCCCGGTGACCCCGGTAGATGTTGAGGTTGGTGGGTTCGGTGATCACCACCAGATGCGGCACGATCTTCTCCTCTTCCACCAGGTAATTCCAGCAAAGACCGTCGCAGTCTTCTTCCATCACCGTACCGGTGAAGTAAAGGGTGAAGTCGCGATCGAAGGCAAGCTCTTTCAGGATGCGCCCGGCGGTGACAAAGGCAGCCGGTCCGCCTTTCTGGTCGACGGTTCCCCGCCCGTGCACAAACCCGTCGCGGATTTCGCCCGAGAAGGGGTCACTCTCCCAGTTCGCCATGTTTCCGGTATCGACCGTGTCGATATGCCCGTCGAAGGTCAGGATCTTTTTCCCGTTGCCGATACGGCCAACCACGCTGCCCAGCCCGTCGATGCGGACTTCGTCGAAACCGGCCTCGAGCATTTGCCTGCTGAGTTCTTCGGCCACTGCTTTTTCACCTGCACTGAGTGATTTGATCTGCACCAGTTTCGCCAGGTTTCCGGCGGTATAATCGCGGTACGATTCCGCCAGCACACGGATCTTTCCAAGAATTTCTTCCACAGGATATAGGATTAGAAATAATCCGGCAAAGGTAGCTATTTCCCGGGAAACCGGAGAGGTCAGAACCGTGATTTTGGCGCAAACACAAGGTCGAAGACACGACGTGTGGCCGATCCGAAGGTGGCCGCCGGATTCAGTTCCGACCGGAGGTAGTACATCTTCCTGATCGGGTCGATGGCGCCGGTCAGGGTGATCGTCTGCATACCGTTCCCTTCGACCTTCAAAAGGTAGGGGAAGGTGACCGGAACGTCGCCGTCGTCGGCAAATTCATTGTCGTTGAGGGACAAAAGCGCATTCAGGTAGATGGCGGTGCGGGCGGAGTCGGCCGGCTTTCCTTGTCTGCTTACGAGGCCGGAGCATGAC
>DAONFN010000212.1:0-5857 GCA_035403625.1 Bacteroidales bacterium | reverse complement strand
CGCTTCCGAAGGGATATTGGGTGACTTGGTGATGAGCTGGATCGCCAGGTCTTTCAGGGATGCAATTAGCGCATGAAATTCGCTGTTATCGGCCGGGATTTCGACAGGTGTCCCAAAGGGTGACACCGATGCCATGATATAGGGTTCCGACTGGATCAGCCCGTTGATGGAGAACCTTCTCTTACCCTGGATGATCGCTGTATTGCTGCCGTCAGGCATCTGCAATATCTTGATGATGAAGGCGACAGTGCCCACCTGGTTGAGGTCGTTGAACTCCGGGTCCTCCACGGCAGGATCCTTCTGGGCCACCACGCCGATGGTCCTGCTGCCTTTGTAGTGTTCGCGGATCAGTCTGATCGATTTGTCGCGACCTACGGTAATGGGGATCACGACCCCGGGGAAAAGAACGGTATTTCGAAGGGGGAGGATCGGCAACGTTTCCGGGACATCTTCGGTATTCATGGCCTCCTCATCCTCCGACGAAAGAAGGGGGATGAACTCGGTTTCAGAATCGATCAGGTCGGAAAACTGCAGGGTAACGGGTTCCGAAAGATTTTCCATATTCATTCAGCTAAAAAACAGAAAAAGTTCCCGGTCATTTACCGGGAACATGCTGCATGACAATAAATGTGCCAGAAGAGGTTGCCTGTCAGAGGTACTTATTCTTAAGCGTAAGGTTGTAAACACTTGTAAGCAGGGCCTTTTCCGTTTCATCGAAAACGCGGTTGCGCCGCTGAAACACGATCTCTGCCACCTCGATGGCTTTATTCAGGCTGTAATTGGTTGATGTCCCACCCCAGGTGAAGGAGGGAATGAAATTTCGCTGAAACCCGGCCCCGAAAACATTGGCACTGACGCCAACCACGGTACCCGTATTGAACATAGTGTCGATGGCACTCTTGGAATGGTCGCCCATGATCAGACCACAAAACTGCAGGTTGGTGTTCACGAAGGTCTGCTTCGAATAGCTCCAGAGCCTGACATTGTCGTAGGTATTTTTAAGGTTGGATGTGTTGGTATCGGCGCCAAGGTTGCACCACTCGCCAATGACCGAATGGCCCAGGAATCCGTCGTGGGCTTTGTTGGAATAGCCAAACAGTACGGAAGTGTTGACCTCCCCTCCTACCCGGCAATAGGGCCCGATCGTCGTCGGCCCGTAGATCTTGGCTGCCATTTTGACGATTGCGCCTTCGCAAAGGGCAAAGGGTCCCCTGATGACGGCCCCTTCCATGATTTCCGCATCCTTCCCGATGTAAATAGGACCGGTGGTGGCATTGAGCGTGGTGAATTCCACCTTGGCCCCCTTTTCGACGAAGATGTCGCCGGCACCGGCAACACGGTTCGTTTCGCTCAGCTTCTGGGATTTTCTTCCTTTGGTCAGCAGTTTGAAATCGTCGACAAGACATATCTCGTTCTTGGAAAATATCTCCCAGGTATGGTTGATCTTTACAGGGGCTTCCTTGAGTTGGATCTCCTCGATGCCTTCCGCGGAGGGATCGCTGACGTTATCAAGATCCTCCTCTTTAATGTGAAGGGCAATGATCGTATCGTTATATACGATCGTTTGGTTGGGTTTCATTTGGCGAATGGCTTCAATAATCTCGTCGTTCGGGCATACCGAACTATTAATGAGAACATTTTCCGCCATTTTGACAAACGGGAACTTGACACTCAGGTAACCGTCAGTGAGAGTGGACGTTGGCGCTTTCAGCCGTTTTTCCCATTTTTCCCGGATGGTGAGAATGCCGACACGAATATCGCAAACGGGCCGTGTGAAGGTCAGGGGCAACAGGTTGTTGCGTACAATATTTTCGTCAAAAAGGATGTAGTTCATGATATGGGGCATTATAAAAGTCGACAATCGCCTATGGTTGTGCAAAGTTATCAAATTATACGAAAAAAAAAGCCTCCCGGTTACGGGAGGCTTTCAGAATCTCTTGAAAATACGCTCTTACCGGTTAGCGTTACGCTCTATATGCTTTTGGTAACGGCTCTTGAATTTGTCGACGCGACCAGCGGTATCGACCAGTTTCATCTTTCCGGTATAAAAGGGATGCGATGTATGCGAAATCTCAAGTTTCACAAGGGGATATTCCACGCCATCTTCCCAAACGATGGTCTCTTTTGTTTTAACCGTCGACTTCGAGAGAAAGGAATAATCGTTCGACATGTCCTTGAACACGACCAGCCTGTAATCTTTGGGATGAATCTCTTTCTTCATTGCATTTCGATTTTGAGGGTGCAAAATTAATGATTCTAAATTGATTTGCAAAGAAATTTTATCATCCCTTAAGGGAAAGCAGGAATTCGAGGGTATCAACCCCGTCGGCGTAATCGCCGAGAGCGGGTTTTTGCGACGTACCGGGCATAACCGAAGGAAACGGCAACGGGCATGCCGAAACGACACACTGGATATTGTCGCTGTGCCGGGTGATCTCCGGCCCGAGGTCCTCCGGGCGGGAATAGTAATCATAATGTACCACCGCCACGGGTGAGGCGATGGACTCTTCCCTTCTGAAAATGACAGGTCCTGGCTCGAGGAAGGAAATTCCGTTCACCATCAGTACGGAACGTTGATAATCAAAGTTATTCCGGTATTTATTGTGGTTCAGTAGATCCTGGTAACGTGACAATGCACCGGCCAGACCTTCAAAATGATAACCGGGTGGGAGGAAAATTTTCGAAATGTTCCGGCACCCCAGCCCGAAATACAGCATGATATCGTCAGCCACGCCGTCGAGGTCGGCAGGAGATTCATGGCCGTCGAGGATGGCCACCCCGTTCCGGTTTTTCCGGATGATGTGCGGATACCGCCCGAAATAGTAATCGAAATACCGGGAGGTGTTGTCGGATCCCGTAGCGATGACCGCATCAAACGCGCTGAGTTTTTCCCCGTTCAGGATAATATGTCCCGACCAGGCCGGATCAATGTCCTCCAGGAGCCCGGCCATGGCCGGTAACAGGAAAGCATCGGAGGACGAAAGCCGGCCTGTCAGCCGGTGACCTGCAACCAGGACGCACAGGAAGTCGTGGAACCCGGCAGCCGGAATGTTCCCTGCCATCACAAGGCCAATCCTTTGTGGTTGACGTGCCTCCGCGAGTTTGTCGCAGTAGGGAGCCAGCCATTCGTCCACTGCGCGGCATTCCAGCGCTTCGCCGAGGTTGGTCAGGGCATTCCGGATCATGGCCGGAGTGAACCAGGGATTGGATGCGGAGGCTTTTTCAGCGGCTTCCGTTAACCGGCCGGCCGCCGGTGAGGCCGAGCCGCGGCCAAAATCCCTCAGGTGTTCACCCAGGGTTTTAAAAGAGTCGATCCTGCGCTTTGCTTCCATGTGTCAAACGCACAAAGGTACGCCAATTCCCCAAACCGAAGACATTTTCCGTAGCCCTCCACTCGCTCACCGCCCCTGGAAAAAAAACTCATTTTTCCTTTTTATTGATTAACTTTGTTTGCTTATTATTGCAGCACTAAAACATCATACCTGACATAATCAAAACTCCCATTACCATGAAAAAGCACAATTTCAATGCAGGGCCCTCCATCCTCCCCCAGCCGGCCATCGAAAATTCAGCTAAAGCAATCCTCAACCTGAACAACAGCGGACTGTCACTGCTGGAAATATCCCATCGCAGCAAAGATTTTCAGGCCATCCTCGATGAAACCGTTGCGTTGTTTAAAGAGTTGCTCAAGGTTCCCGATGGATACCAGGTGATTTTCCTCGGCGGTGGCGCCAGCCTGCAGTTTTGCATGGTACCCTACAACTTCCTGAACCGAAAGGCCGCCTACCTCGAAACAGGCGTGTGGGCTCAGAAAGCCATCAAGGAAGCCAAATTCTTCGGCGAAGTCAACGTCGTGGCCTCCTCCTCCGATAAAAATTTCACCTATGTTCCGGAAGGGTACACCATCCCGACCGACGCCGATTACTTCCACATCACCACCAATAATACCATTTACGGATCGGAACTCCGCCGGGATATTGACAGTCCTGTTCCTCTGGTAGCTGACATGTCATCGGACATCCTTAGTCGTCCCGTTGACGTTTCGAAGTACGCCATGATCTATGGCGGAGCGCAGAAAAACCTCGGTCCCGCCGGTGTCACGTTCGTCATCCTCAAAGATGAGATGCTGTCGAAGGTGGAACGGAAAATTCCCACGATGCTGAGCTATGCCACCCACACTAAAGAGCCTTCGCTCTATAACACACCGCCGGTATTTGCCATTTACACCTGCCTGGAAACGCTTCGCTGGATCAAAGGATTGGGCGGAGTGAGTGCCATCGAGGCCATGAATATCAAAAAGGCCAACCTGCTGTATGATGCCATCGATAACAGCCGCATGTTCGTCGGAACGGTAGAAAAAAACAGCCGCTCCCTGATGAACATCTGCTTCGTAATGAAAGAAGCTTATAAAGATAAAGAAGAGGCCTTCATGGAATTCGCCAAGACCAAAGGCATGATCGGGATCAAGGGACATCGCTCGGTGGGCGGCTTCCGCGCTTCCGTATACAATGCCATGCCGATCGAAAGTGTTCAGGCCCTGGTGGATGCCATGCATGAATTTAAAAAAGCCAACTCATAACTCACTACAAATCATACGTATATGACAAAGGTGCTGGTTGCAACTGATAAGCCTTTTGCCCCTGTGGCTGTGAAAGGCATCCGCAAAGTTGTGGAAGAAGCAGGATTTGAGCTTGTTTTACTCGAAAATTATACAAGTCCCGATGATTTCATCCGGGCCGTGGCTGACGTTGATGCGGTCATCATCCGCAGTGACAAGGCCAACAGTAGCGTGATCGATGCCGGCAAGAACCTGCGCATCATTGTGCGGGCAGGTGCCGGATACGATAACATTGATCTCCCCGCCTGCACGGCCAGGGGGATCGTAGCCATGAACACACCCGGGCAGAACTCCAATGCCGTGGCCGAACTCGCCCTGGGCATGATGGTCTATTATGCCCGTGGATTCTTCAATGGGAAGTCCGGTTCGGAACTGATGGGGAAAAAACTGGGAATCCATGCCTACGGATATGTGGGCAAGAATGTCGCCCGGATCGCCAAAGGATTCGGAATGGAAGTCTATGCCTTCGACCCATTTGTTTCCCGTCAGGACATTGAAAAAGACGGGGTTAAATGGGTCGGGACCGTGGAGGAACTTTACAGCACCTGCCACTTTATTTCGCTCCATATTCCGGCCAACAGTCAGACCAAACAGTCTGTCAACTTTGCCCTTCTTTCCCGCATGCCGGCTCCTGCCTGCCTGGTGAATACGGCACGCGCCGAAGTGATCCACGAAGCCGACCTGTTGAAAATGTTCCAGGAAAGGAAAGACTTCGCCTATCTCACCGATGTGGAACCCACCAATAAAGCTGAGATCGAAGAATCGTTCAAGGCAAAGTTCTTCTGTACACCGAAAAAAATGGGAGCACAGACCGAAGAAGCCAATATAAACGCAGGTATTGCCGCCGCCCGCCAGATCGTGAAATTCATTCGCGAGGGTGACACCACGTTCCAGGTCAACAAATGATCCTACCGGAGATTACCTCCTAAACCTTTAACAAACAGAACTATGGAAAGCGAACACGACAGGCCGGCAACATTCTTCAGGTTTGAAGACCTCAGGGTGTATCACAAGGCGCTCGAATATGTCGACTGGGTGCACATCATGGCGAAAAAAGCAAAAGAGGAACCTTCGCTGAGGGTCTTCTTTGAACGATTTCTTTCCGCCACCCTCGGAATCCCGATGAACATTGCCGAAGGGTCGTCCAGGAACAAAAGCCAGTTTGTCTATTACCTCAAAATGGCCAAAAGTTCCGTTAGGGAATGCGTCGTTCTTTCGACCATCGCCATGAGCCGGGGA
>DAONFN010000211.1:0-5875 GCA_035403625.1 Bacteroidales bacterium | reverse complement strand
CGCGTAACGGGCTGCAGCCAGGAGAGGGGCCTCGTTTGCCGGTAGTAGTTGATCGTCGGTTCGTACAGCCAGGTAATACCCATCGTTACCGGTTGACCCGACGGATTTCCCCGGTGGTCGCGCTCCAGGACCTCCATCATCCGTGCGGTGTTCTTCTCGTAGGTCCAGTCGAGGAAAGTGGAAGATGAGAAGGAACGAATGGTGTGTGCCGTGAATAACCCTGCCAGGATCCAGGTAGCGAAAATGATCACCAGCTTCCCGTTCCGGTCTTCCGCAAGAAAATTCAGCAGGTACCCAAGGGTCAGCATGAACAGGGGGGCGAACATCAGCCCGTAGCGCCGGATCGGAAGCTTGATCCCGAGCAGGTAAAACTGGGCGGTGACGATCACGGATGCCGACAGCAGAAGCAGGTAGAGCAGAAGCAGGTCCCGGTCGTGACCTGTGGTTCCGGAGACATCCTTTTTCCGAAGAAAAAGTACGACGGGCGCCATCACCATTACCATCACGATGATCCCTTTCAGCACCCATGACCCTGCGCCCGCCCGGGCGCCGTACAAGAAGGTCTCGATGAGCGTCCCTACGGTATCTTTCCAGAAACCGGTTTCCCCGCCATAGAACAGTTGTCCGGTCGCCACAAGCTTGTGAACAGGAACCCAGAGCAGGGCCGCCAGCGCAAGCAAGGACAGGGCATTGACGAGGATCACACCTTTCCAGGGATAACGGGTCTGATGGGCGCCGGATGGTCGCAGAACCGGCTGTACCACCGGAAGCAGCAGGGAAAGGGCAGACAACGGGAGAAAATAATAGACCAGCGTTGTGTGGCTGAGCACTGCGAGAGTGGCCAGCAGCGACGACCACGTGAACGCCCGGATCCGACAGTTGCGGGCGAATTCCAGGAAAAAGAACAGGCTTCCTGCCAGGAAGGATAAGGAAAGCCCGTTCCCGCGGGCCAGGGCAAAGAAGTCGAGGAGGTACGGGTTGGCATTTACCAGGATAAATAACGGGAGCAGTAGCAACGGGTGCGACCTTCGCAGCAGGAGGAACGTGAACACGAGGAACCCCAGGTGGGCGAGGAGATTGGGAAACCGGAGGACCAGGGGTGACGGGCCGAAAATCGCCGAGAAGGCCTTCATCAGCAGGGTGTTGAGCAGGTGGCTGTTGGGTGAGGCCTCTTTCAGCGTAAGGATATCCCCCAGCGGCGCCGTCACATAATGGTTGTAGGTGAGGCTTTCGTCGTGGGTGAAGGAAGTGGTGAGGGCTTTATAAACGGAACTGCCCAGAAGTACCATGGAAATGAGCAGAAGTGCCGCGCGGGAGAGTCGTTCGATGGTTGAAGGTGATGACATGCGATGGGTGCAAAAGTATGACGAATTCTTTGATACCTTTGACGGGATCAGTTCATCCCGGGAAATATGATAACCTCTGAAACGCAAAGACGCGAAAAACGCGAACAATCCTCCTCTGCGTCTCTGTGTCTCTGCGGTTTTTTTTCATGGAGTCTGCTGACAGCCCTGCTGCTCCTTGCCCTTTTCATTGCCTGGAACGCACGAAGAGCCTCGCCTGACAAGGAAAATGAAGCGTCGCAGGGCCCCGTTGCCGAACGGGAACACCTCCCGGATACGGCCGGCTGGACGTGCCGCCGGCTCGCCTTTCACGATTTCGAAAGCGGAAACCCTGCCGATACTTCCTCCCGGCTGGCCGGGATGGGACACAACAGCAGGCAGTCGCTGCGGCTGAAGCCCTGGGCCCCCTTTTCACCGGGATTGTGGATCCGGTTCAGCGACCTCAAACCCGCCGATACGGCCTGGATCCGGGCCTCCGGCTGGGTGTATTTTACCGGAAAGGAAGGAGCGAAGGCTTACCTGGTGGTAACATGCAATCATAACGGATTGAATTATAAGTATATGTATATCGATCTGGAGAAAGAGAAGTTGATTCCCGGGCAATGGAACCGGGTGAGTATTGACTACCGGATCCCCCGTGCGCCGCATCTTTCTGATGTGCTGCAGGCGTACTTCTGGTACCGGGGGAGCGGGGAATTGCAGGTGGATGACGTGGGAATTGAATTTTATGTTAAACAATAACGACCCCTCTGTGTAACTCTGCGCTTTCTCTGTGTAATTTTTTTCACAGAGAACCACAGAGCCATCACAGAGGACCACAGAGAATAATCCGAAAAAATTGGAAATGAAACGACCTGCCGGCGGATCGTGGTTTTTTTACCTTCTGTTTTGCCTGTCGTTGGGCCTGGCCTGGTTTTTCCATCGCGAAACGAAGACCTTCGATGACCGCCGGGAGCTTTGGTCCGACCGCGCAGGGTACTATATCTATCTCCCGGCCGCATACTTCTACCATTTCGATGCCCGCCGCATGCCCCCCGACCTCGACATCCGCACGGGAGGCGGGTTTGCCATCGATACCGCCCGCAACTGCATAGACACGAAATATACATACGGCGTCGCGCTGATGCAGGCGCCCTTCTTCGTGGCCGCCGGCGTGATCTCACGCGTGGCCAGCTTCGACAGCGAACACGGCTTCTCCATCCTCTACATGCGCATGATGATGCTGGCGGCGGTGATCTACCTCATCCTCGCACTATGGCTCCTGAAGAAATTCCTCGATCATCACTTCCGCCCCGCCATCGGCTACCTCGTCGTTCTGCTGCTCTTCGCCGGCACCAATCTCTTCTATTACTCCCTCATTGACGGGATGATGTCGCACATCTATTCCTTTTTCCTGGCCGCGGTGTACCTCTACGCCCTTCTGCAGTTCCGCAAAACCGACCGGTACCGCTGGTTCCTGGTGCTGGCAGCCACCCTGGCGCTGATCACCCTAATCCGGCCGGTGAATCTCCTCTTCCTGCTGCTCCTTTTCGTACCGCTGGAGACGGCTGACGTTTCTATCCGGAACCAGCTATTCCGCCTTCTCAGGCCGCGATACATCCTGGCCCTGGCCATCGCCTTTTTCCTTCTCTTCCTTCCCCAGATGATCTACTGGAAATACCTGTCGGGACACTGGATTCACTTCTCGTACGGGAAGGAGGGGTTCATCAACTGGCGGCATCCGCGCATCGCCGAAGTGCTTTTCTCGCCGCTGAACGGACTGATCCCCACCACCCCCCTGTTGCTCTTCATGCTGACAGGGATCGCCGCGATGTGGATCCGGAAGATCCGCGGCAGGGGCGTGATCTCGCTTCTTTTCCTGCTGGTTGCATTTATCTGCGGGGCCTGGTCGATGTGGTACTTCGGATGCAGTTACGGCCAGCGTTCGTTCATCGAGTACTACCCGATCCTTTCGGTCCCGCTGGCAGTTGCTGTGAACGGGATACTGGAATGCCGGAAGTTTGCCCTGCGGACGCTGCTCTTCCTCCTGCTTCTCTTCACCGTGTACATCCCCCTGCGATACACGCTGGTCGTGTACCGCCACGACCGCTGTTACTACGGCTCTACGTGGGACTGGGACCACTACCGTCGTTCGCTGGAAAAGGCGGGTATCTTCTCTCCCGAAACGCCGGTCCGTTCGTTTTGCAATGACTTCGAAAACCTGGCGATCTTTCCCGGCCGGCATCCATCGACCCTGTTCACGCGGTCGGGACAATACAGCGTGCGGAGCGACGCCACTGACCTGCAGCCGGTCCTTTTCGAGAAACCCCTGTACGAATTCAGGCACCCCTGGCCGAAAAGGATGATAGCCGAAGCCTGGTTCCTATCGCCCGGCCACTTTCGGGGAGGGGAGGAGTTTTATTATACTGTTTCAAAGGATCATTCCGTGCTGTTCAGCGACAGCATTCCCCTCGCGAAGGTTGCAGAAAATCCGCTTTCCTGGCAAAAGATCAGCGGAGAGTTCATCCTTCCCGATGTTTCCGATTCTTCGATCGTAGTGAGGATGTCGGTCCGAAACCCTAACGGTACATTGCTTTTCGCCGACGATCTTTCGGTCAGGTTTCTTTACGGGTGGCAGCCCTGAACAGTTTTTTCAGCCGTTTCGGACGGTACCCTGTATGAGCCAGGTAAAGCATGAAGGGCAACGGCAGGAGCCAGATCACACGTGACTGGTAACGGTCGAGCACTCCCGAGAATGCCCCGCAAACAAAGGCATTCACCAGCAAGGCTATAAGAAGGAAGGCCAGATACACCCGGAAGCGCCGGTCCATCCCCCGGAGTAGGAACACCAGCGACGACAGCAGGAAGAGAAGCGCCATCAGCCCGGTCTGCGCGACATTCAGGATTCGCCAGTCGAGATTTTTGCTTTGCTGGCGGCTTTGCACTACCTCCTTGTACATTTCGGGGAAATGATGGTGAATGGAATTCATCACCGACGATCCCTCCTCCTGCGGATGTGTGTCTCCCGTCTGAAAGGAGAAGAACTGCCGGAAGGTCGCCTCCGTTTCGCGCGCGATCAGCCGGGGCCAGTATTTCGGCGTGGTGAGGATGTCGCGTATTATGGTGTTGTATTCGGTGCGGTTGGCTTCCCACCCCCCGGTTTTGTACAGCGGGCTGTTTTCTTTATCCCAGATAAGGTCCCACGGCATGTGGTCCTTGTAAGCACAGATCCGGTAATGGTACCGGGAGCAGTTGTCGTTGAGGTACTGTTCGAGGATGCCGCAGTCGAAAAGCCGGGACATGAAGAAGACATAGCCATGGCGGGAAACGGCGAACTTCATCCCCTTGCTGTAATGGATGGTCGATACGAAAAGGTACGCCGCCACCACCAGGAGAAGGGCGTAGCCCAGCCGGAGCAGCGACAGGTTGACCTTTTTGAGGATCTTCCGCTTTCCGCGAAAGGCAAACACCGCAGCACTACCCAGGATAAGCAGGGTGGCGATGAGGAAATGGGAATTGTGAACCCCGACCGACAGTACAAACAGCACCGAGACCAGGATCCGTTCGAAGAGCGTCATCCGCCGGGCGAAAAAAAGGAGTGCGAGGCACAGGATCATCACGGCGGCGAAAATGTCGGGAATGAGCTGCCCGGTGTGGATTGAAACCCCGGTCAGGAACGTGACCAGGAAGATGAACACCAGGAAGTAGGCCCGGTAGTGCCTGCTTTGCGTGAAGTACTTGAAGCTCAGGTAGAGCGGAACGGCCGTGCAAACGGCTTGTACATACGCGGCCAGCCACAGCGAGGTCATCAGGCTGGCGTGACGCATGCAATACCCGTACAGCAGGGGGCGATCCATGGTCGGGAACTTTGAAAAAGCCGTCCACATGTAGGTCCCCGAATCGGAATAGAAGAAGGGGAATCCGTTGTAGAACGCCATAAAACACAACACCAGCGCGGTAAACAGAACGAGAAGGACATCGGAAAAGAACCGGCGGGGCGGCAGCGCAAGGGGAGGGAACCGGAACATGTAGTTTGTCTTTCATCAAAGATAAGGTTGTTTTTGGTTGTAGTCATCTATTTTTTATAACTTAGCACAGTCATAAGAATTCCTTGAGTTTTTCACCTGGGATCCGCGGTTCATTATCAAAGGCTACCGTGTTATTTATATGCGGGACCTTACTCCTTTGCCGGTTCCTCCTGCCCCGTTTCAATACCCATGACTGGTTTTCGGTGATCAGCTGGGATATTTTCGGATATTACCTTTACCTCCCGTCCACCTTCCTTCATCACGACATTGGGTTGCATGATTTTTCATGGGTACAGCACATTTTGGATACCTATCACCCTACAGCCGGATTTTACCAGGCGTACCCGGGCCCGGAAGGAGCATATGTGATGAAATACCCGATGGGGCTTGCCCTGTTGTATTTGCCGTTTTTCTTTGCCGGTCACGTTGCAGCCTGGCTTTCCGGTATGCCTGCCGACGGTTTTTCAATGCCCTACCAGGTAGCCGTTGCATTCGGGAGCGTTATTTACGCCATGATCGGCCTTT
>DAONFN010000210.1:0-5904 GCA_035403625.1 Bacteroidales bacterium | reverse complement strand
GTTTCAGCATCAGGTCGCGCCGTTCGCGGAAAGCAGCCTGCATGGTCCTCAGATCGCTGGTTGTGTCGGGATCGGTGAAAAATGCAGTGAGGGCGGCACGCTGAGCGATGGAGGATGCTCCCGAGGTGAACTGTCCCTGGAGTTTATCGCAGGCTTTGGCAATAGATACCGGGGCGGCAATGAATCCGATGCGCCAGCCGGTCATGGCAAACCCCTTCGAAACACCGTTGACCAGTACGACCTGGTCCTTGATGAAATCGAACTGGCAGATACTCTCATGTTTTCCAACGAAATTGATATGTTCATAGATCTCGTCGGCCACGATGGTGATGTGCGGGTATTTGGCCATTACCCGGGCGATCCCCCCGAGCTCTTCGCGTGTATAAACGGAGCCGGTAGGATTGCAGGGCGAACTGTAGATCAGGAGGCGGGTCCGGGGCGTGATGGCGGCTTCGAGCTGGGCCGGTGTGATCTTGAAATTGTTCTCGATCGTAGCCGGGATGAAAATCGCTTTCCCTTCGGCTACCTTGATGATCTCTTTATACGAAACCCAGAAAGGGGTAGGTACCAGGACTTCATCTCCCGGGTTGACGAGGCTGAGCACCACATTGGCGATGGATTGCTTGGCGCCTGTGGATACCACGATCTGGCTGCAGTCGTATTCGAGGTTGTTGTCCCGCTTAAGTTTGATGCAAATGGCCTTGCGGAGGTCTTCATAGCCCGCAACGGGAGGATAGAAGGTGTAGTTGGCGTCGATCGCCTCTTTGGCGGCCTGTTTGATGTAGCCCGGCGTGTTGAAATCGGGCTCTCCAAGACTGAGGTTGATCACATCATGCCCTTCCGCTTTAAGTTCGCGGCTCTTGCGCGACATGGCCAGGGTCTCACTTTCGGCCAGGTACTGGATCCGGTTCGCTAATGTTATCATAAGATAGTGAAAATGAAGTTGTTGAAAAAAAAACAAAGTTAGGAAAAATTCCGGTTTGCCGGGAGTAAAGTCTGAAAAAAACCTGTTAACGAAAAAACAGGTGACTATTCTAACGGAAAACGATCGCAGGGAACCGTTCAGGGCGACTGGGACGGGATGCCGAATATTCGTAATTTTGGAAAAACATTTCCTATGATGCCGCCTGTCGAACATCCTTTCCTCATGCACCTTCTTTTATTGGTTTCCGGATTCCTGCTGCTGTTCGGCGGGGCCTTTTTTCTGATGTGGTATTACCTGAAGCAAACACAGAAACCGCAGGCTGCCACCTCCCCCGACGGGGGCCGGGATTTGGTGCTGCCCCTGAAGTTGCAAGCCTTTGAACGCCTGGTTCTTTTTCTCGAACGGATCCACCCGTCGAACCTGGTGATGCGGCTGAATGCTCCCGACCTTACCGCCGGCCAACTCCAGGTGCTGATGGTTAAAACAATCCGCGAGGAATTTGAGTACAACCTATCCCAGCAGTTATACATTTCAACAGCCACCTGGGAACGCATACGGAATGCAAAAGAGGAATCGATCCTGCTCATCAACCAGGCCGTTTCCCAGGTAAAGGAGGAAGCAGACTCATCCGAGCTGGTCAAGCAAATCCTTGAACGGGTGGTTGCCGCCGGCAAACTTCCCGTGGAAATAGCCCTTGACGAGATCAAGGCGGAGTTGAAAAAGTCGTTCTGAATCCCGTACGATCAGTCCTTCATCCGGTACCAGTACCGGTAGATCTCCCTGAATCCGAGCCGTTCGTAGAGCCGGAGGGCAGGCAGGTTGTCGCAAAGCACCTGCAGATAGGCGGTGTCGGCTCCCATCTCCCTTCCCCGCTGCATGAGGGCGCTTGTGACCGTGTATCCGAGACCGCGTTTGCGAAACGCAGGATCAACTACGATGTCAAAGATCCCCAGGTAACGGTCTTCCAGCACACCGAGCCCCACGGCTGCCACCTTCCCGTCCCGGAAAATGGTCGCCGTGGTTACCGGCAACACCAGTTGCTCCAGGATGGCCAGGTAGGTCGGTTTCCGGGCTATATCGAAGCCGTTCATGTGGATGAAATGATCGATCCACTCCGGGTCGGGTTTTTCTTCCAGAAACACCTGTGGATCCCTTTCCCCACTCATTTCCTTTAATGATGCGGTTTGGAAGGAAATATGGGAATGGATGGTATAACCCTGTTCCTCCAGTATCCGGTCAATCTCCTTCGGCTCAGAGTCAGGAGTGACTTTGAGGCAGGGAGGGATTCCCGCCGATCGGTAGAGATCCTCGCAAAAGGCGATCTTCGTTACCGGATCGAGGGTGGAGGGGTAAAGAAGACTGACGGAATTCGATCGCTTGGTCACTCCGTTGGCAAAACGGAGCAGCCAGCCGTCATACTGAAACACCCGGAGCGCCGGCCAGGCATTGTTACTGATCTCTTCGAATTTCCTGATCATTCGGATGGCGGGTATCGGTATGGTTCACTGTGTTTAGGCAATAGGCAATAGGCAATAGGCAATAGGCAATAGGCAGTAGGCAGTAGGCAATAGGCAATATATCTGTTACTCTGTCACTCCGTCATCTGTCACTCCTTTTCTCCCTCCTGAACCGTTCCTTCCCCTCTTTCATCATCTTTTCAGTGGCGTACTGGAAGATGAGCCGCGGAGCCGTTTCCTTATATTTCAGGAGGAACTCCTCGGCCTGGGAGGGCTGCTTTTTCCAGGTTTCGCGCAGGAACCATCCGAGCCCCTGGTGAACCTCCCGATCCGGGTCGTGCATGAGTGGCTCGATGAACCGGTAGTATTCCCGGAAATTGCCATCGCTGAGTTTCATCGGTTTGATCAGGCTCACGACCGCTGCTCTCCGCTGGAATTTGTTGGGAGCGTTCCGCCAGGTTTCCAGGTCCTTGAGCGCGACGATCTTTTTGCTGAAAAAAAGGTTCATCAATTCCCCGCAAATCACGTCGGTCTCGGCCCAGTTGCTGATGCCCAGTGAGAACCACTTTTCGACGGTCCTGAAATCGGCTTCACTCCAGCTCTTCCTGAAGTGCTGCATCAGCTTTACGGCGATGATCCGCATTTCGTATTTGGGCGATTTTACCAGGGTCAGTGTGATCGCTCTCACTTTCTCCTGGTTCATTCCCGGAAGGGATAAGATCCACTCCACCCGGCCGGCGAGCTGTTCGGAGGAAAGTCCGTACGAATCGAACCCCTCCTTGAAGTAGCGAAGGTATTTCCGGATGTTGTCAGGGTTAAGGTTGGCTTCGCCGTAAGCGGCCAGTTCCTGAAAGATGTCGGAGGGATTCATGGTGAGGGGTTTAAAGGATCAGGGCAGTGCACCCGGTTTCAGTTGCCGGCTGATCTTCAGGGAAAGGTCCATGAACAGGATACCGGCATGGGCGTTGCGTTCGATATGGGTAAATGCCTCATTGAGAAGCGCAAGCAACTGGACAAGGTTTCCGGGATGCGTAAAGGCGGAGAATTTGGAGATGAATTCCAGTTCTTCTCCGGTGATCCCGGGTGGGGTCGTTCCCGTCAGGTTCCGGGTCGAGCAAAGCCCAAGCGTACGGAGTGCGTATGCCAGGAAGCTTTTCTGCTTTTCCCTTCCCGAGCGTGAAATATCGTTCGTAAAGCTGATCAGCGGGGGGACCTTGGCGGCGTAACAGTCGCGCATCCATTGGCGGAAAAGGGGGAAATAGAGGGCATCTTCGCCCGACAGGGCCCCGCTGTTGTTTGGCGAAGCAGGAATCTTCACCAGGAGTGTGCGCGAGAGGATGGTGTTGATGATCTGGTCGGGTGATTCCGTGATCAGGATGAAGAGGGTCTTTTCGGGCGGCTCTTCCAGGATCTTGAGGATTTTAGGGGCCGCTGCATAAAAAATCCGTTCGGCCATCCAGATGATCATCACTTTATAGTCGGATTCATAGCTCTTATAGCTGAGGGTGGTGATGATCTCCGTACAGTCTTCGGCGTTGATGATCCCCTGCTTGTTCTCGATCCCGATGGCATCGTACCACCCCTGGAGGGTACAGGCATAATTGTTTTCAAGCAGGTATGCACGCCAGTCGTCGATAAAGTACTTGCTCAGCGGTTTTCTCGATACCTTCTGGGTCGTTGAGACCGGGTAAACGAAATGAAGATCGGGATGGGCAAGTTTCTGGTATTTGACACAGGAGGGGCACGTTCCGCACGAATCGGAGGGGAGGACAGCAGTCTCCGGGACCGGATCTGCCTCGCCGAAAAGGCTCTCCTCCGCCGGCGGGGCCAGCCGGCCGGTGCAGTTGATGAACTGGGCGTAGGCGATGGCCAGGGCCAGTTTGTCGCTCTCTTCCGGACCAAAGAAGAGTTGAGCATGGCTGACCCGCTGGTCGAGAACCGTGTGGATCAGTTTGGTTTTAATTACCTCGTTTCCGGGTATTTCAGAGAATTTCATGGTCTCCGGCGCAACTGTTTTGTGGATTCGGCCGTGGCCGGTTGACCGCAAAATTACAGTTTTTGCCCGATCTTTTCCGGCAAATCCGCCAGGGCCAACCCGGCAGCGTCATTGCCAGAATATCTCCGGGATGGCCGGGATGGTCAGGTTGGTTATATAACCGCTGAGGTCGGGCACCAGCGAGAGCGATCGAACGGTGTACTTCAGCCGGCTTTTATTCCTGCCTGCAAAACGGATACGCGATTCAATGTCGACCTTTTTAAAACGGAGGATGGTAGCCATAGTTTTTTATGGCTTAATCAGGGAAAAGGGGAAAAGGTGATACGGGAAAACCGAAAAGTTATTAACAACTTATCAGCTAGCTCACTTTGGCGCAGAGAAATTCCCGGTTCAGCCGGGCGATGTTCGAACGGGAGATCAGTTTCGGGCACTCGGCTTCGCAGGCGTAGGTATTGGTGCAATTCCCGAATCCGAGTTCGTCCATCTTCTTTACCATCTTTTTCACACGCTCTTTGGCTTCCACCCGGCCCTGGGGCAGCAGCGCGAACTGCGATACCTTAGCCGAGACGAAGAGCATGGCAGAGGCGTTCTTGCAGGCCGCCACGCACGCCCCGCAACCGATGCAGGCCGCGGCATCCATTGAAAGCTCGGCGTACTCCTTGCCGACCAGGATGTTGTTGGCTTCCGCGGCTCCGCCCGTGTTCACCGAAACATACCCTCCTTCCTGGATGATTTTATCGAAGGCCGACCGATCGACCATCAGGTCTTTGATAACCGGGAAAGGGCGTGCCCGCCAGGGCTCAATCACAATGGTGTCGCCGTCGCTGAACTTCCGCATATGCAACTGGCAGGCCGTTACCGCATCGTCGGGCCCGTGCGGCCGCCCGTTGATGTACAGGCTGCACATGCCGCAGATTCCTTCCCGGCAGTCGTGGTCGAACACCACGGGGTCTTCGTTCTTGCTGATCAGCTGCTCGTTCAGGATATCGAGCATTTCCAGGAAGGAACAGTTCGGGGAGATGTTATCAAGCGAATAGGTGACAAAATTCCCCTTTGATTTTGAATCCTTCTGCCTCCAGATTTTCAGTGTGAGCTTCATATATTTAGGCATTAGTCATTAGCCATTAGCCATTAGCCAGTAGGGTCAATGCGTCAGGCCAGGAATGGTGTTCGATTATTAATTCACAGTGTCTAACTTGACAATCAATTTGTTAAGCATTTTTCCAATTTCCTCAATTCTTGAAGAAACCGACATTTTCCCTTTAGAATCTATAAGTTCCAGATCATTTGCGATGACAAACAAGGTTTCCAATTCAAACAATGACCCACGAGCCATACGAAGAAATTGAATATAATTTTTCGTCGAATCCCTGCCCCAGCCTTCTGCAATGTTTGCCGGGATCGAAACCGAAGCCCTTCTGATCTGGTTCGTCAAACCAAATTGTTCCTCCCTGGGGAACCCTGTTGTTAATGCATATACCTCACCCACTAATTTAACACCCTTCTGCCAAACAATCAAATCCTTA
>DAONFN010000209.1:0-5912 GCA_035403625.1 Bacteroidales bacterium | reverse complement strand
CCGCAACTTCCGGTTTTACGAAGCCGACCTGGTGGGCTTTACGGCCTTCAGTTCTACCGTGACGCGCGCTTATGAGCTGGCCGCGATCTACCGTGAAAAAGGTATTCCGACCGTGATCGGAGGAATCCATGCCTCCATGTGTCCCGAAGAGGCAGGCCGGTTCGTCGATTGTGTCGTGACCGGCGAGGCGGAAACGATCTGGCCCAGGGTGATCGCGGATTTCGAAAATGGCCGCCTTCAACCGCTGTACAATGGTCCGCTCAGCGACCTGGTGCGGTCGCCCAAACCCCGGCGCGAACTCTTCCATCCCGGCTATGTTTTCGCCTCCGTGCAAACCACCCGCGGATGTCCGATGAACTGCGACTTCTGCTCGGTCACGGCGTTTAACGGCAGCCATTACCGCTACCGGCCCATCGATGAGGTGATTGAGGAAATGAAGGAAATCCCGCAGCGGAATCTTTTTATCCTCGACGACAACATTGTAGGAAATAATTCAAAAGCCCAGGCCCGGGCCGTCGAACTCTTTAAAGCCATGATCGCTGCAGGGATCCGGAAGGAATGGATCGGCCAGGCATCGCTGAATGTGGCCGACAACGAGGAGGTGCTGAAATACGCGGCCAAAAGCGGCTGCCGGATGCTCTTCATCGGCATCGAATCGGAATTGGAAGACCAATTGGCCGGGGCCAACAAACGGCTGAACGTAAAGATGGGAGTCGATTCCTACGATCACGTCTTCAAAAAAATGCATAAATACGGCATTGCCGTGATCGCGGGGTTCATTTTCGGTTGGGAAAACGACACCCGCGAACGGCTCGACCACCGGGTGGAATTCACCCGCCACTGCCAGGCCGATTCCATCCAATCGACCCTCCTCACCCCGCTGCCGGGCACCGGTCTGTTCGAACGAATGAAGAAGGAGGGAAAACTGGTGCTCGACAATTACCCGGCCGACTGGCGTCATTACGGGTACGAATCACTGGTATTCAATCCCACCACCATGGACCGGCTCGAAATGCAGGAGTACATATTCAAAGGGCTCGACCGCGTGTACGAACCCGGTTTCCTCCGCCGGCGGATGCTGAAAACCTGGTGGCGCACGGGCAGTTTCATCACCGCGTACTGGTCGTACATGAGCAACTGGAACTACCGCAGCATGGCGTTCGGCAACATTAAAAAACCCAAGAACTGGCTGCTCGACTGACATGGAACGGAAGACTCTTCTCCTGATCAACCCCGCCAACCAGTTGCGACCCGGATTCCATATAAACCGGGCCACGCGGAACCAGCCGCTGAGCCTGGGCATCTTGGCCGCGCTCACTCCCCCCGGCTGGAAGATCAAGATCCTCGACGAAAACTTCCGCACCTTCCGCTATTACCCCGCCGACCTGGTGGGCATCACGGCATTCACCAGCACGGCGCCGCGGGCGTACGAGATCGCTGCCCTGTACCGCGAAAAGGGTGTCCCGGTGGTGATGGGCGGGATTCACGCCTCGATGGTGCCCGAAGAGAGCATGCAATACGTCGACTGCGTGGTACAGGGAGAGGCCGAACCGGTATGGGAGAAAGTGCTGGCGGATTTTGAGTCGGGAAACCTGCAACGGCTGTACGTCGGCCATTACGCCCGGGAGATCCGTCAGCCCAAGCCCCGGCGCGACCTGTTCCATCCCGGTTATATCTGCGCCGGGATCCAGACCACCCGCGGATGCCCGATGAACTGCAGTTTTTGCAGTGTTTCCGCTTTCAATGGCCGCCAATACCGGTTCCGGCCGGTAGAGGAGGTGCTCGACGAGTTGGAGGAGATCCCGCAGAAGTATTTCTTTTTTGTCGATGACAACATCATCGGTCAGAGCCGGGAATCGAAGGAAAGGGCAAAAGTATTATTTGAAGGGATCCTCCGTCGGGGGATTAAAAAATACTGGATCTCCCAGTCATCGATCAATTTCGCCGACGATGAGGAACTGCTCGATCTGGCTTACCGGAGCGGATGCCGCATGATCTTCCTCGGCATCGAAGCCGAGACAGAAGGGGCCCTCGGTGAAGCCAACAAGAACCTGAACCTGAAACGGGGGACGGATGCCTACCGGGATGTTTTCCGCACCATTCACCGGCATAAGATCGGTGTGATCGCGGGGCTGATCTTCGGCTGGGATTCCGACAACCCGGAGTCCATCCGCCGGCGGGCCGCCTTCGCCCTGAAATGCGGCGCCGATTCCTTTCAAACCTCCGTGCTGACGCCTCTTCCAGGCACCGATCTTTTCCGGCGGGCCAGTGAAGACCGGCGGATGCTCTACACCCGGTTCCCGGAAGACTGGCAACGATACGACTTCTTCGAACCCACCTTGCAACATCCGCAGCTCACTCCCGAAGAGCTCGATATCCACATCCGGAAAGCGCTTCGAACGATCTTCTCCCCCCGCCAGATCCTCCTCCGTCATCTGCGCACCGCCTGGAACACGCGGAGTTTCACCTCCACCCTGATCCTTGGACTCAATTACTGGCACTACCGCAACATCTTCCTGTTCGGAAAGAACCGGCAGAAGGACTGATTACTTCACCATCATCATCCGGCCCAGGCTGAAATCGCGCCCGGTGATTCGCACAGGATAACTTCCCGGCTTCAATCCCGAAATGTCGAGTGTTATCCGGCCGTCCATCACCGAGGTCATGATCTTCTGACCGGCCAGGTCGAAGATCTCCACCCTGGCCGGACCCGTGCGGTCGAGGCCGATCGTGACCCGGTCGCCTGCCGGCAAGGGATATATGCGTGCAACCGGCGATGCATCCCGGAGTTCACTTTGCCCAACGGGATCGTAAGGAATGGCAAGGGTAGCCACCGATGCCAGCGAAGCCTGGGTGAATTTCTGCACTTTCAGCAAGCTGTTCACACTTGCGCCCACCAGGTCGTCAGCGGTATGGATGAACGGGCTGTAGCTCTGGTCCTCCTCGCAGGGGAAGATCCCCATGTACCCGTGGTTGTTGAACGACATATGATCGCTTCCCCCGGGTATTACCGTGGCATCGAGTACCGGGAAGCCGGGCAGGTAAATGGCCGACACGGCTTTGTAAAAATCGGAGAGCTCCGTCGCGGACGCCGGGGCGATCATATCGGTATGGATGGTTTCGCCGGGTGCGTTGTACCCCGACATATCGATGTTGAAGTACCCGAGGATGTTCATCCCCTGCTGCTGAGCCCGCGCGGCATAGGCTTCGCTTCCGTAAAGTCCGTACTCCTCGCCGGAGAAAGCACAGAAGACGATACTCCGCTCGAATTTATACTGCCCCAGGATGCGGGCGGCCTCCAGCACCCCGGCTGTGCCGGTGGCGTTGTCGTCGGCCCCCGGCTCCTGGTCGCCCCATGCATAGGAATCGTAATGCCCCCCGATCACCACATATTCATCCGGGTTGACCCATCCCGTCAGGGTGCCGATCACATTGTCGCTGGCGTCGTAGCCCCCCATCGGGAAGTTCTGGAGCTCCACCGAAAGTCCGAGGGACTGCATCCGGTCGCTGATCCAGTTTTGTGCCTGCACGCCCCCGGGTTTGATGCAGTTACGGGTGCCGAAATCCTGGAGATGCTGGATGTCGGCCAGCAACGCCACGGTATCGACCATGGCTACCTGGGTGAACACCACTGGGAAAGTGTCGGCTTCGATGAGCAGCGAACGCTGCGGGATTGGGTGATCCTGGGCGAAGGAGGCGAAAGCGGTCAGGAAACAACTGAGCAGGAGGAGAATTTTTTTCATGGAGCGGAGATTGATGAAACACACAAATTTACTCATTGGTTGTGATCGACGGCCTAATGAAAGAAGGATTTTTTATCCCTCCGCTGAATGCGTTAACAATTATTTAATATTCCCGTAATCATTCGTTAACATGCCCCAGGGTGACGGGAATTATTTTTGCCGTTACATAATCCACCCTTGGAAGGTGTCCGGCAATGCGATGCCTTAAACTGATTTATTGGAGATGTTCGGACTTGATCCTTTGTATACCTGGTTACTGATCGCTTGCCTCCTGGCGGCCTGCGCCTTCGAATTCATCAACGGTTTTCACGACACCGCCAACGCCGTGGCAACGGTCATTTACACCCACTCCCTGAAGCCTACCGTTGCCGTAATCTGGTCGGGATTCTGGAACTTCCTTGGGGTGAATATCGGGGGCATCGCAGTAGCTATCGGCATCGTCAACCTGCTCCCGCTGGAGATCCTGGTCGACCAGAACCTGGCGCACAACATCGCCATGGTGCTTTCGCTTATCCTGACGGCCATCCTGTGGAACCTCGCCACCTGGTACATCGGCATCCCCTGCTCCAGTTCGCATACCCTTATCGGGTCGATCTTCGGTGTCGGTCTGGCTTTCATGCTCCTTCCCGGCAGTCCCAGCATTGCGCTGAACTGGAAAAAGGTGACCGACATCGGACTCTCCCTGCTGGTCTCGCCCGTGTTCGGATTCGGCCTCTCGCTCCTGCTGATGTACATTCTTCAACGGGTGATCAAGAACAAGGACATTTTCAAGGAACCCCCTTCAAAAAAGCCGCCTCCCGCCTGGATCCGGTCGATCCTCATCCTCACCTGCACCAGCGTGAGTTATGCACACGGTTCCAACGACGGACAGAAAGGCGTCGGGCTGGTGATGCTCATCCTGATCGGGTTTGCCCCTACCTTCTTTGCGCTCGATCCCGGGAAAAGCCCGGCGCTCCTGCTTTCCGACGTAAAGAAGGTCGAATGGACCGTGCGTAAGTTCGATACGGTGAAGATGGCAGAGGCCGACCGGAAGGATTACCGTGTAGTCCTCTCTACGCTGGCCTCGATGAAAACCGAACTTGCCGGCATTCAATCCATGGAACAACTGGAGAAGAAAGACCATTTTAAAGTCAGGAAACAGATCCTGGTGCTGGCCAAGAAAACCGAAGGATTGATGGCCCAAGTCGGGCAGGCGGGTCATGCCGGGATCAGCAAAGCCCAGGCCGCTGTTCTGAAAGCAAAGCTGAAAGAGATGCGGGGAAGCACCGAATATGCCCCGAGGTGGGTGATCCTGATGATCGCCATCTCGCTCGGACTGGGAACGATGATCGGATGGAAACGGATCGTGGTGACGATTGGCGAGAAAGTCGGGAAAACGCATCTGACCTATGCACAGGGCGCATCGGCCGAACTGGTGGCGGCGAGCACGATCTGGGTCTCATCGAGTTTCGGGCTGCCTGTGAGCACCACACACGTGCTTACTTCCGGGGTAGCCGGTACCATGTTTGCCGGCACCGGGCGAAGAAATCTCCGGATGGGGACCATCAAAAGCATCCTGATCGCCTGGGTGATCACCCTCCCGGTGACCATCGTGGTATCGGGAGGCATGTTCTACCTGTTGCGGATCCTGATGAAGTAAGATATCAGCGAACAGAAACCACCCGTTCAACGCGATACACAGCAACGACGCATGGAGCAAACGGAATACGGAAACGGTCTGACATTAGCGGAAGCCACCGTCCTGCTTTGCCTGGATGACAAGGGATGGTTTGGCCGGTCGGAGAACATCGTCAAGTTTGCGATTGCCGCAGCCCTTTTGTACGAGCTCTTCCGACTGGAGCGGATCGTTGCCGGCCCGGAGGGTATCCGCGTGGTGAAACCTGAACCGACCGGCGACCCGTTGCTCGACCGGGCACTGGAACGGATCGGTTCATCGACGGAATCAAGGAACATCACCGGCTGGATCCAGGAGATTGCTTACAGGAAGTTGAAACTGCGCCGCCGGATCCTGGCCGGGCTGATCCGCCGGAAAATCATTGCCAAAAAGGAATATCGGATCCTTCGCGTCTTCGTGTTCAAGAAATTCCCCCTGCTGGATTCCGTAGTGAAATGGCAGATTCAGGATCATCTCTGCCAGGTAGCCAACGGGAAAGAGAAACCGGCAGGCCA
>DAONFN010000208.1:0-6000 GCA_035403625.1 Bacteroidales bacterium | reverse complement strand
GTATCTCCGGAAAGGACCGTTCCGACAGGCGAATATGCAAGGCACCGGATCGATGTTCCGGAAAGAGATTCGGCCTGTAACAGGTGATCGGCACAACGTGAGGTCAGCGTGGCCGAACCCGGGATATAGCTCATACACGAGGGGAATCCGAGGTCGAACTGAAAGCCGGTAACGGGCTCCAGGTTGTTGATGTTAACCGGAACCGACACGGTATCCACATACCTGGCCGTCAATCCGGGGATCACGATACAATTCGGGACATAGGAAAAAGCATCGATCCTGACCATGTAAGGTGATTCATCGGGATCGTTCGAAAAGATCCTCATCGTTCCATGAACCTGACCCCGGACAGCACGGTGGAAGCCGATCACCACGTTGCCTTCCGTTGAAGGCAGAAGGGTGACCGGTAACGGGGTCATCAGGGAAAACGAAGGATCAGTAAACGTGATATAGTCAATTTTCAAGGTGTCGGAACCGACATTCCGGATTGGGTACGCCAGGGAAGCACTCTCGGTGACCGGTACATTTCCGAAATCAATAGCGGGATTCCCTGTGATGTCAGGTGCGGCAATGATCAGATTTCCGCTGTAGAAATCCGATAGCACATTTTGTCCCAGCGAATCTCCCAGGATGACATTTTCCAATGTCAATGGGTAATAGCCGCCGGTTCCCCTGACATTGAAGGAAAGCGTGACAATATCGCCGGAGTTTCCGGTAAAATTGCTCCTGCCGGGCGAATGGGCCACCACCCTCAACCGGTTGACACCGACCAGGCTGGCTGAAACCACATGATCGGTTTTCCGCAGGGTCAGCACGGCCGATTGAGGGAGGTACGTAACCGGGGCGGGAAGGACCAGGTCAAACTGGAATCCGGTAAGAGATTCCATATTATTGACTGAAAAGGTGAGGAACGCCGGGCTGCCGGAGTGGCAAAAAATGTTGCCCGTATGAAGTTCATTCACCGCGAAGGCGATGGCATGGAGTGCGATCTCCCGTGTGCCCTCGTCCGGATCGTTGCAGGTGATGGTCAACGGGATGTTGTACGTTCCCTTTACCTGCGAGGTAAACCGGATCCCGATCTCCCGGCTCTGTCCGGCCGGTATGGAGAATGTGGCAGCCCCCGTCAGGGAGAACCAGGGTGAAGGAAGGACCATGCTGATGATCTGAAGCGGCTGGTTACCGGCATTGAAAAGAGTCAGCATCTGCTCAGCAGAGGCGCCCAGCGGTGTTCGGTTGAAATTCAGGATGGAATCGGGGATGATCAGATCGGGAGCCAGGAGGGTGACCGTACCATTCGTGAAACCGGTCAGGATGTTCGTGCCCGTTGAATCTCCGATCACAGGTGAAAGCAGTGATAGCGAATAGTTCCCGGGTTCCGTACCCGAATTCAGCCGGAAAGTCAGAATCGTTCCGATCGTGTCATGGAAAGGAAGATTGTTCTGTGAATACCCCGCTATCCGGAGGATGTTATCCGATAGCATGTCAGCCGCAAGTTGATGACCGTTCGATCGGGAAGGATTCAGCAGTGCGGTTCCCGGGATATAGGTGAAACCGGCCGGAATGGCCAGATCGAATTGGAACGCGGTAAAAGGATCGCTGTTCCGGATCTCTACACTGACGGTGAATCCCTGCGTGGGGCCGGTCGAAGGACTGCTGATCAGCAGGGTGTTGGCACCTTTCACGGCCGTCCATCCCGCCAGCATCACTATCAGCCCGCTTGTCAATTGGAATATCAGCGATTTCATGATCAGTTACAGGCGGATGTAATGGATGGTGGCAGATGGCTCGGCAGAAACGGAAGGACACAACTCCAGGATCCAGTTCCCGGCGCCTTTCAGTTCCCGGGTAAACGGGGTTATATCCAATTCATGATCGCCCGGTCCGAAATGACCCAGTGATGCGCTTTTGACCTTTTTCCCTTGCATGTCGAGGATCCGCAGGAAAAGGTTGCCCCCGTAACAGGCATGGAAAGAGAGGGTGGCCCGTGATTGTCCCGGGTTCGGATACACGGATGCTGAGCTGATCATATCCTCTCCGGGCCGGTATTCCTCCATTCCCAGGGGGAAGACGGAAAGCACGCCGTCTTCGCCGCCCTCCAGCATGTTCTGCGATTGAGGGTTGCCGATGATGCCGTCCTGGGCTGACAGGACATATTCACCGCGGATATTGCCCACCGCCAGCCGGAAAGTTACGACCGTCCCATCATTCCCCGTGAAAGATGAGTTGTCGGGAGAATAGGAGAAAATACGCAGGAGGTTTTGATCGGTTGAGCTTCCGAATACGGCATGGTTGGTGCTCCGGCCGGTCAGATGAAGAGAATTCTTGATAAAAGTAGTATGCTCGGGAAGCGGAAGATCGAGTTGGAAGGAGATGAAGGGGTCGGTGTTGCGGATGCCGACTGTGATCACGACTGTGTCGCCCGGCAGGGCCGAGGCCCCCAGGATGGTAAGGGTGTTCGCCGGGGCGTTTCGGGAGTTGTTGTTCGGGAGCATCGGATCGCCGGTGAAGAACAAACCCGGAGCACCAGCAGCGGCCGATTTCTTCTTTGCTGTGATGATGTTCACCACTCCGATCACGTCAAGGATGTTGATCTCATGATCCCCGTTGACATCGGCGGCATCGAAAAGAAATGGTTGCGGATTCTGGGCCATGATATAAGCGATGATCGAAGTGATATCAAGTACGTTTACGGCCATATCGCCGTTGGCATCCCCGGGGATCGTATTATAGGGGATGGCGTCGGCAAAGCGCGATGAATCGGACTCCCGGAAATCCGTGTTCACGACCTTGTAATAGTACCAGTAATGCTGTCCGGGATTCACATTGAAATCGGTATAGATCGTGTCGGTGATCAGTTCGGTGTTGATTCTTTCCGGAGAAGTGAATGTCGTGTCGGTCAGGTTCCGGAACCGGTACAGATTGAAGCCTAACAGGTCGGAAATACCGGCATTATTCCACTCGAGATCAATTTTTCCGATCAACGGCCGGGCTATGAAGTCGATCGAAGCCGAACCCGCCGCCTGGATATTGAAACGGAATCGTGTGTCTTCAACCGGAATTTCCATCCCGTCCGGGTCACGGGCCCCGGCAACCCGAATCTGGTGGAAGCCGTCGCCTGTGAATAGCTGAACCGGGAACACGGCATGCCACTCCTTGCGGTCGGCCGACCACCCTGCCGAATCTGACACGGGATGCTGGGTATAGGGTTGCCTTACCCCGAAGCTCAGGTTAGGTGTGAAGGTGGTATCCATCGGCCGGTTGAAAAGGATCCGGAAGCGGACATTCCCCACTCCAACGGGATCAGGAGTCCCATCCTGCGCATCATTCCCGTTTACCAGTACTTTCCACACATGCCCGGGGCATGAATCGGAGGGTGAAACGAGATACGGATGGTAGATCAGCAGGGGTCGGCCGGCATCCTTCCAAAAGTCGTAGTATTTCTGCCGGATTTTCAGGGTATCGGTGGTTCCCCAGTATTGATGCCTGAAATTTACGGCATCGCTGCCGCCATCTGTTTTTACGAAATAAGAGGGAGATTCATTGGTAATAAAGGTGTTTTTTACGAAGTTCATGTCATCTTCAACACTCAGGAGGAAAGAGGGCGTCCAGTAAGCGGGAAACGCGGGATAGAGGTATCTGTAGAGGTTTACCAGCTTGTTACAAACCGTGTATTTCATGGATGAAAGATTCATCGTAGAATTGAAGATCAGGTTGTCAAGAACGCACCGGATAACCTTTCCTTCAAAATTAGAATAGATCAGTATGTTGTGAAATTCGGTGTCGATTAATGAATCCGCTCTGATAAAATCACCCGTGATGCTCTCGACCCGGCAATGAACGATTTTATTCACAATGATATTCGTGCCGTTCGTTATATGGCAGTGTGAAATAGTCCCATTGGTGCTGAGGCTGCCGCCATTCAGGTTGAAGTCGACGTATGCGTATTGACAGTTACCGCCAATAGCGCCCTGGATCCGGACCAGGCTGTCGGAGGTGCCAACGGCATAGACCAGCCCCCGGTTGTCGACTCCGGCGTCTACATGCACCTGGGTTCCGGGCAGGATGGTCATCGTTACCCCGGTGCCGATCCGGAGGCTGTTGTTGATCAGCCAGAGCCGGTCGGGGGTGAGGGTGATATCCTGTGAAAGGAGACCCGATAATTCGGTGCCGTTGGACACCTTGAAATGGATGGTTTGAACATATTCGGCGGTATCGCCGGCGTTCTTCATCGCCACGTCGAGCTGTACGGTCTGATCGTTTATGGCGGAGGGTTTAATGAAAACCGTAAAGGGCTGTAGTTGGTTGGACGTCGTGGCCCATGTACCGACACCGCCGAGGTACGTGCTGTCGCTGAGAATCTGCACGCTGGCGGTGTCCCCGTAGGGCGATGGCCGGAGTTTCACAAAGGCGCTGTCGGCCGGTCCGAACGTGTTGCGGATCTTTACCCACAGTTGGATCGTCTCTCCGGCGTCGGCCTGCCCGTCGCGGTCGTCTCCCGGAAGGGTATCGGTTACCGTGGTCGCCAGCAGGTCGAACACCGGGTACTTGATGGTGTTGAACATGGCCTGCTGGATATTGATGACTCCCGAAGCGGTATGGATGAAATCTCCCCACAGTTCTTCGTTCGACCGTGTGGGATAGTACGCCCGGTAAAGGGCAACCGCACCAGACACGCAGGGAGCGGCCATCGATGTACCACTCATGGTTTTATACGTCCCGTTTCGGAAGGTGCTGAGCAGTCCGGATCCCGGCGCGGTCAATTCGTAGTTGAACCCATCCGCATAGGAGGAATAAATCGGCCCGTCGGGGTCGTAATTCGAAAAATCAGCGTTTGCCTGTACGCCCAGTACATAGGGCAGACCGGCCGGGTAGAATAACGTAGGCTCCATCGGGTTGGTGGAATATATGCTTTTATGGTCATTCCCGGCAGCCGCCACCAGGACGGCGGTCAGATAGGCGTTTTGCAGGGCTGTTTCCATCGTCAGGGAGCGACCATAGGTTCCGAAACTCATATTCAGGATAGTCGCCCCGGCCGCTGCGGCATAATTAATCCCCTGGGCGATCGTAGCCGCATCGCCAAACCCATTGGCCTGGAATACTTTCACGGCCATGATCCGGGCTCGCGGGCTGACGCCCGAGATCCCGATGGTGTTGTTTCCTCTGGCCGCGGCGATGCCGGCCACATGCGTTCCGTGCCCATTGTCGTCCATGGGGTTATTTTCATGGTATACGAAATCCCATCCCCGCACATCATCAACATACCCGTTTCCGTCGTCGTCGATCCCGTTTCCGGGAATTTCACCCGGATTGATCCACAGGTTGGGGCTCAGGTCTGGATGGAGCCAGTCGATGCCCGTGTCGAGGATCGCGATGATCTGGGTGCTGTCTTTGCCGTTCACGGAATCCCATACGGCATCGGCATGGATCGCCGGGATATAGGTTTGCTGGCTGTATAGCGGGTCATTCGGCAGGGAAGCAGGCGAGGAGGACGTTCCCGGCGGGAGGGCGGGGGCTGTGCCGTCAATACTCAGCAGGTAGTTTGGTTCAGCGAAAATCACGTTGGGATCACCGGCCAACGCTTTGATGGCGTGGAACATCGCTCCGGGATCGCCCGTTTTCAGCCTATAGATGTTGTGGAGAGAGGGGCGTTCAAAAGTCCGTCCGTCATACCCTTTCAGTAAAACAGGAGCGGTGGGTGCTGCAACGCCGGTGAACAGCTTTTCTCCCGACACAACTCCCTCCTGAGCCAGGATCCGGTCGATCGATGCAATCCCTGTCTGAACCGTGTTTGACCGGGTGGCTACGCGGATCTGTACCTCATCGTGAAACCTTACCAGAATCTCACCGGGAACCATCTTGGTTATCGGTACCTGATTCAATAATGCCGGTGAATTTTGTGCGCATACGAAATGACCGGTCCATGCCAGCAACGTCAGGAGGAACAGTTTTTTCATAGTTGGATTATTTTATTCGTGCGCAAAACAACTTTGGGTTTTAACC
>DAONFN010000207.1:0-6138 GCA_035403625.1 Bacteroidales bacterium | reverse complement strand
CCTCCGTGGTCGGCCGGCTGGATCCACGCATCCACGCTGAAATCTTCCCCGGCAATAAAATTAAGTTCCGGGTGATTTGTGGCTTCCAGGTAATCCCTTATTGTTAACTGAAAGGTGTTTACCGAAAGGCATCCCGCGACTTTCCCGGGCGACCCATGGGGATTACCGATGTACGTGCCGTAATTATTGAACCCCATCAGGTCTTTTGCAGGGGATCCGGCTGTCTCATCCAGGGGCCACCACGCAACCATTCCCGATGGAGGCGGAATTCCCGCATCGGTGGTGATGCATTTTTGGATGGTGGCTGTGCACCCGTTGCAATCGGTGACTTTCACGATATAGCACCCGGCACATAAACCGGAAAACACGTTTGAATACTGCGCAGGGCCCGGGGGAGATATCATCTGGTACTGGTAACCGGGGCAGGGAGTCGGCGTGACGCCGGAGGCGTGAATGGTGATCTTGCCGGTGCAGGTGCAACTGCTGTTTTCCACATCCGCCGTGAGAACAATCGGATCCGGTTCGTCGATGGTGACGTTGACAACCGCTTCACAACCCATTTTATCTTTAACGATAATGGTATAGACTCCAGGGCATAAATTGGAAAACTTGTTGCTGATCTGCCCGTTTTTATTGGGATACGGTAACGTGTGGTTAAAGCAGGCCGGGGCCTTTACAATTCTGAATAAGCAGTTCGGTTTGTTGGTGGCGATGGTGATGGACCCGTTTTTCTTGCCGGTACAGGTAATATCAGTTTTTGTCGCGGTAATATCCAGCAGGGGCGGTTTGATGACAGTATAGGTGGTCACACAGCCATTTCCCTGGTGGACATAGATCGTATGAGGACCGGTGGAGAGATTGCAAAAAACATTGAGAGTCTGGTAATTAATTCCGTCTGTCGAATAGGTCAGGGGTGATATTCCCGACAACATAAAGATCGTCAGACAGCCTTTGCAATCAAAATAGGGATACATCAGGGGTGCCTTGGGCTCTGCTATGGTTACTGTTCCCTCGACCGCACAGCCGTTCAATTCCGCCCTGACGGTATATTGACCGGGGCATAAAAAGGAAAACACATTGTTGTGGTACCCCGTTTTAGGATATGGCATCTCATGGGTACTGGTAAAGCATGCCGGGCCGGCAATGATTTTATAGTACCAGTAGGGCGGTTGAGCCGGTCCTCCCGTTATGGTTATTTTCCCGTCCTTCTTCCCGGGACATGAAACATTAGTCGGGTTAAGGTAAAATGTCGGAAGAGGGTTCGGGACCGAACTGATCACGATCCATCGTGTATCATCCGAACTGTTATTTCCACAAAAGGGCCATGGCTTGCAGGAGCATTTCAGATAACCGCTGCAATTATGCTGGCAGCAGAAATCATCAAACTTACAACCACACTCAGAAACACAATTCTTGCATTCAAAGTGAATGCCGCACCACCCGTCCCTGTACATTCTGCGTATGACGGTGCAGCAGTTAATTTCTGATGTGTCTTTTACAACAGTTTCAATGTACCCCCCCGGGGGACTCTCGACCGGCGGACAGTTTTTAGGATTGGTCATTTGGGTCCCCTCAAGAAAAGTATCGTTACTCTTCGCACTGCTGCTGTTGTTTGTCAGTTTTGGCGGCGGGTGATTGATAGCATCATTAATGAATCGCACAGGTACGGAATAAAGGATATTCTGACTGGAATCAACCATTTTAACACGAAAGAACAACAATGTCCGGGAGGAGATAAAAGGGACTGATTCGTTATAAATGAAACGGGGATCGGATTCCGTTGAATAGAGAATGGAGCCGAACGGATTGATCTGAGAAGGCGGCAGGGTCATAATATCAACCAGAGAATCGGTGGTAATGGAATCGACAGCGATGAAATTTATACTGTCATTACTTCTTTCAAGAATGTACCTGAAAGCAGGAAACGTATCGGGCATGCCCCAGGTTACATTGGCCACACTGTCCATATTTGGTGTCACAACGAAAAACAGGGAGGTATCGACAGTGTTTGACGAAGGGACCGAGATATAACTGTTTGAATGGATCGAGCAACCGTTCGCATCTTCAATGACAACACGATACACAGTCGCAGACAGTCCGCTGTAAACGCCGGAACCCTGGAAGGTGTTCCCGTCATCAATTGAATAGCTGTACGGACTTGTCCCGCCGCCGGCCGAAAGATAAATGGCCCCGTCATTGATTCCATAGGCTGAGACTGGAACCACCGAATCCGTAGCGGTCAAAGGCATCGGCTGGGAAATGGGGTCCATGGTCGTTGCCAGGCAGCCATTTGAATCGGTCACCGTCACGTAGTACAGCCCGGCCGGGAGGTTGTGAAGGTCCCTGTCGGTATAGGCGCCGTTATTCCAACTGTAACTATAATCGCCCGACCCACCTGAAACACTCAGGTAGATCTCTCCGGAATTATCACCGTGGCATAGAATATCCATCCCTGTTGCAAAAACCGAAAGTGAATCATCTTCCGTGACCGATACAGTGATAAATGCTTCACAGCCGGATGCATCGGATACCGTTAAAGAATAGGTGCCGGCGCTTAACCCGGAAAAGACACCGGAACTGTTCGACGAACCCGGGGGCTGCAGAAAATAGCTGAAGGATCCTGTTCCCCCGGAGGCGAATGCATGGATGGAGCCGTTGCTGCCGCCGGAACAGTTGACGTTGGTCACAGAATCCCACAGGATGAGGTGGCTCGGTTCCGTGATCACCAGGTCGTTTGCGACAGCGGAGCACCCGATTGCATCGGTGACCGTAACGGAATAACTACCCGAATAAAGCTGTGAAAGGTTTTGGGTAGTCGAACCATCGTTCCAAAGAAAGTGAAAGGGAGCAAATCCTCCGCTCACGACAATGGAAATAGCTCCGTCATTTCCGCCGTTGCACCCGATGTTGCTTATCGTGTCAGGTAATACAACCAGGGTAGGGCTTACTGACAGGACCAGTGGGTTGGACGTAGCGGGATTCCCGGCAGGACAGGCGATGCCGGAAGTCAGTACGCATGTAACCAGGTCGCCATTCGACGGGACATATGTAAAGACCGGATTGCTGGTGCCTGCATTCATTCCATTGACTTTCCATTGGTAGAGAGGCGTCGCTCCGCCGTTGACCGGGACAGCCGTGAAGGTGACGCTGACACCGGAACAAACCGGGTTGGCCGATGCGGAGATGGTAACGCTCACCGGGAAGTTGTTGATACAGAGTGTAGTGGCGCAGGCTGTAACGCCGGGGGAATAGTTTTCACCGGGCGCGACAGACCAGGCTTTGTAATAGTAGGCGGTGGAAGGGGCTAATCCTGAATGGTCGAAGCCCGTGCCGGTTCCGATATATAGAACAGTTCCTCCACCGGCAAGCGAACTTCCGGGCATGTAGCTGATACCCTCGACCGGATTACCGAACACGGGGGTCATGGAAAAGGCCAGCATGACAGGATTGCCGGAACCGTTCAACGACCAGGAGAGGGTGATCAGACTGCTGCTGCCGGCGTTGGCTGAAAAGCTGACCGGATCATTTACTGCCAAAGATATGCCGGACCAGAGGCCGGTTAACAGAAAAATGGTGAGTCTTACTAAACTGATCTTTTTCATAATCCGGTGTTTTTGATTCAGACAGTGCACTTTATGACGTATCCCATTCATTCGTAAGACATCCCGGCGCAGGGAGCTAGTCTTTAATAATCTTGCCGGCTGCGGCATATTGTCCGGCAACAACCCGGATGAAATAGATCCCGGCCGGCTTCCCGGAGAGGGTCAGGTCATACTTCGACTGGCCGCTCAACGTGGCTGCCATCACACGCCCTCCCATCATTCCGTACATCTCGACCCGGATATCCTTTTCTTTTCCAAGGCCATGGAGTTCCAGCGAAAATCCACCGGTGGTGGGGTTGGGGTAAATTGTCAAGCTGAACAGATTAGAAGCGAGGTCAGTCGCAGTCTCTTCTTCCGTCACCTCCACGAGGGAAGCTGATTTGGTCCCGCAATAATCCCCGGTGGTAGTAATGTACCCGTGCATGTACCCTCCCGGAAGTACCCGGGTAGTCGGGTAAAAGAGGATATTCATCCCTGCAACCAGCGTCGCATGGCCGGAATTCTCCACCACAAATGAGGAAGGATAGGATGGTGGTAGTCCGGCTACCCTGATTGTCTGGCTTGCACCATAGCAAATCGTATCAAAGACCAGCACATTCTGAACGTCCAGATTAGGGCAGGTTGATTTATTCTGTTGCACGGTCAAGCATCCAGTGGCGGCGCATGAATTTCCATCTGTCACAGTTACGCAATAGGTTCCGGCTGGCAGGTTTTCCAGATCCTCCGTTTGCAAACCGGGAGGGGTACTCCACTGATACGCATACGGCTGGACACCTCCCATGACAGTCAGGTCAATTGCACCATCGGAGGCTCCCGCACATGACTCAGGCGTAATGATCGCCGAAAGAGCCAGTTGGGCCGGCTGTTCGACACACCAGCTTTCGATTGCTTCGCAGCCATTGTTATCCGTTACTGTCACTGTATAGCATCCCGGCGAAAGGTAGCATACGTTCTGCGTCGGCGTACCCGGAGGGTCGCTCCACAGGAAAGAATAGGGTTGAGTTCCTCCCGTAACTGTGGTGCTGATGGCCCCATCCGAGGTCATATAACATCTAGTATTTGTAACCGTACCGGTCACCTCAAGGAGAGGAGGATCAGCCAGCGACCAGCATCCGGTCGCGGTACAGTCATGCGAATCCGTCACCGTGACACAATAGGTCCCGGCTGCCAGCTGGCAGAGGTCCTGTGCCGATTCCATGTTATTCCATGAATAGCTGTAAGGAGGAGTCCCCCCTGTAACAATGAGGTCAATGCATCCGTTGGTCCCGCCAGAGCACAGGATAGGAGTGAAGGATGCCTGAAGCGCGAGAAAAGCGGGCTCGGTGACGATCCAAGTGCCGGTACCGGTGGCGGAAAAGTCATCCGTTACGGTGACGGTATAGAATCCGGCTGTCAATCCAACGATGTCTTCCGTATTCGCACTATTGCTCCAGGCATAGGAATAAGGCGGATTACCGCCGGAAGCCGTGATATCGATCGCGCCGGTTGCCGTTCCGAAGCATTGCGCACCCAAAATAGTGTTGGCCTGAATGGATACAGGTGCATTGTCCATTACCCGGATATTATCGAGATAAAGGTTGTTTCCATAAGCGCTGATGGCTCTGAATTTTATCATGTTTGTCCCGGAGGGGAGGGGCAGCGTTCTGGTTCCCCACTGCGAAGCCGTGGGAACAAATGAAGAGACGGATGAACCGCCTGTATTCAGGATCCCGTTGATTCCGCCGGGCATCGCTAGCAGGATGCTCCAGGTGACGCCATGATCAACGGAGAAGTAGACATCCATTTCATCCACTTCGTTAACATAAGTTGCGTAAGCGTAATCGAACCTGAGAACCGGAGCGGAGAGGCTGCTGATATCGAAATACATGGTTTTCAGATCATATACAGAGCCGACCGACTGATGATAAAACCCGGCATAGGCCGACGAAGAGCCGGTGCCATAGCCACTGGCCAGGGTGCTGCGGATCCAGTAAAATGCGCCCGAAACGATATTGGTGGTCCAGCAGGCGGGGGGAAAAGGAGTGAGGTCCAGTTTCTCCCTGAACGGGGCGATATAGGCCTGCTGCGGGTCCTGAACGATGGTCTTGTCAGCCGTGACGGTGCATCCGTTCGCATCCGTCACCGTCACAGTATAGGTGCCTGCGGAAAGTCCGGTCACATTCTGGGTCGTCGCCCCATTGCTCCAAAGATAGGTAAAGGGCGGCGTGCCTCCGGTATGGCTGAGGTTGATCCGTCCGACACTGTTTCCATTGCAGGGAACGTTTACGGGGATTAAAGAAACCATGGTCGGATTCAGAAAGCAAGGCGTGACCTGGAAGCGGACGCCACCCTCTTTTGCATTGTCGGCAAGGTTGTATTGCTCAACATCGAAATTGCATATCGCATTTTCCGTGAGGTTGCTTTTAGGCAAGGGGGCATTACGCTGGAAATTCACGGAAACACCATAGGTGGAGTTCGCCGCCATGGCCAGGTTGGTGATGAAGGCCCCGTTTCCGGCAATGAATAAAGAAGAATCACCCAACTCGGTAACATTGTT
>DAONFN010000206.1:0-6138 GCA_035403625.1 Bacteroidales bacterium | reverse complement strand
AACTGGAAATCGGTAAATACGCTGGCATATGGCGGTCCCTTTTGGGGCGCCGATCCTGTACAGTCGAGTCAATATTTCAATGTCGATCTGCCCAATTGGTTGAACGGCATATACAGTCCCGTATTCACAACCACGCTGGTCAATTCCGGAGCCGTTTCTCCATGGAATCAACATTACGTCGATCACCTGAACACCACAGGGACCAATATTGTTTTTCATCTGAGTCATGGGCAATTTGATTCCTGGTGCCAGGGAAATAACTGTTATGATGAAAACAACGGAGCTCTGACTACCGGATATAAAATGACCCACCTGGCAAACACGGGTAAATATCCTTTTGTGATATCACAATCCTGCCATACTGGGGCGTTTACCGGTGTCGGACCTGACTGTATCGGCACTAAAAGTGTTTCTTACTCCTCCAATGCCGGATATGTGGGGTACCTGGGTTCTTGGAGGGAGGCCGGCATGCAATGCACCCAACCCGCCGATTTTCCTCAATCCCTTCAGGAACGAATTCTGGGCGCTATTTACATCGATCTTTCAACCATCGTGGGTGAAGCTGTTTTGGAGGCAAGGATCGGCGTTAGCGACCCCACAAATAATGGCAGTTACAATCCCATGCATTTTCAGCATAATTTATTTGCTGATCCGGCCTATAATGTATTATCAACCGGATATGAAATCACCCATAATACGGTCTTACCATCATCCCCTCAAACGAACACCATCAGCACCACGGTTTATGTCCGGCCCGGGGTCACGCTCTCTTTGCCCTCAAACGCGATCCTGGAGTTTACGGAGAAAGGCAAATTGGTTGTGGAAGAAGGCGTCGTGCTTGAACTGGGCGATAACGTGACCATCAAAGGGCAGCTTTCATTTAACAAGATCCTGATTGCCGGCACCTTGTGCGGCCCGGGAGGAAATATCAACAATCCCGTTCCGATTACCAATCTGCACATGGTCTCCCTTCCGGGAACGAACTGGATCGGTTTGGAGTTCAGCAATCCGCAGTTGATCGTCAGGATGAATGGCTGTACCCTTTCTAACTGTTATTTAACCGGCGAATTGTTACGGCTTGAAGCAGGATCTTCATGCATCTTAACCAATTCGAAAATCGGTCTCAATCAATCCGGGCTGCAGGTATCGGGCTGTGCCTTTACCAACTCAAACATCCTTCTTACCAATAACAATGAATCGGGCATGTTTGCCCAGGTACAAAATTCAACCTTCCAAAACAGCTCAGCCGATGCAATGATCCGCATTGAACATTACCCGTCATATTCCATCGGGAACTGCACATTAACCTATGATCACGGGACGGGAATCGATTTATACTACTGCGGATGCAGCAATGGCCAATATTCCATTGCCAACAACACAATCCAGAAGAGCGGAAATTCACAGGATCTGAGCTGGGGAATTAAGGTGTATCATTCTTTTGCTGATATTGAAAACAACCTCGTTACAAACAACCGGTATGGCGTGGTTTCATTAAATCAAAGCCAGGTGCGGCTGATCGGGAATGCATCTGCCTCGTCTGCCACTCAGACGCAACGGATCATCAACAACTATCAGAACCAGGTCAGGGCCAGCGACAATAGCTTTCCATTTTACTTCCATCACAACATAGTTCAGAACGTTCCTTCCGGAAGCACCTATCTGGTATACTATGACAATAGCGCCGTTATTGATCCTCCCCAGACAGACAATTCCACACTATTCAACGTAAAATGCAATTGTTATGACAATTTCATCCCCACACCACAACTATATCCGGGCGGATGGTACCAGTGGTCGGTGTGGTGTCCTCCATCCACTTGTCAGCTCGTCAACGCTGCGCAAGGGGATTTTGAAGCTGCAGTATCCAGTATGGATTCGGCCGATTACACGTTGGCGGAAGCACAGTTCAAGGCGATTATCGCCTCCAATCCGGGAACGGTATATGCGATGGAATCAGCCAAGAAGCTAATCCCACTGAAGAAGCTGTCGGATCAGGATTTCGCTGGCCTGGCTGTTTATTATGATACCACTGCAGCCCTTCATGCGGATTCATTGTCGGACCAACTCACCTACCGGTTGAAGAACTTGTGTACAGTTGAAAACGGGGACTATCCAGCGGCAATTGAATGGTACGAAAACGACATCATGAATCCATTGTCTGTCAACGACTCGGTATATTCTTTAATCGACCTGAGCGATACCTACATGTTGATGCAGGCCGACCCGGGTTTGAAATCGTCATCTGCAGGCTATACGGGGTTTCTGGCCCGGTACAAACCGCAAAACCGGCAAGAACATCAGGCCCGTTGCAACGATTGGATAAAATTGCTATTCACGGATAAAGCGTTCGATGGAGAGCGTAAAGGAAAAGATGCAGCAGAAAAAGAATTCTCCCTGGAACAGAACACGCCCAATCCATTTACAGGCATAACCAATTTCACCTATACCCTTCCGGTAAATGCCAGTGTTTGTGTGATAATCTCCAATGTTATCGGGCAACAGGTGCAAAAGCATGACCGGTTGAACGAGGAAGCCGGGCAACACACCTTTTCTGTTGACCTATCAGGATATCCCGATGGAATCTATTTCGTTTCTCTGTATGCGGATGGGAAAATGGTCAGTAAGATTAAGGCCATTAAAAGCCATTAATTCGTTATCTTTGATCCGGAGGTTCTGTAAATGAACCTCCGGATTTTAATAATTGATCCATGAAAAATCTCATCGCAGCGGTTTCATCTCTCCTCTCCCTCCTCTGGATCCTCATTCCCGGCTCCGGGTTTTCGCAATGGTCCTCACGGCATATGACACGCGGTGGCGATACCGCCGAGATCTACTTCAGTTGCGAATGGTATGCCGACCCTCATTACATCACCTGGAACGGCATTTTTCATTCGGCCGACAATGGCCAAACCCTGTCGATGCAACGGAAGACAAACTTCCTCATCGAATCGGGAATGATTTTCGGTGACTCTGCATGCGGGGTCCTCTATCAGATCCCCATGGTGGGTCAGGACACCTTTGGCGTCAGCTATGATTATGGGGTCACCTTTGAAAAAAAGTATTTCAATGATATTTACGAAAAAGCTGCCGGCTGCATGGCGGGAGAAGTGTATATTAATGGGTGGGAATTGTACCACAGCTCGAATTTCGGAACTACCTTTTCTTATCAATCCAATTACGATAGTCTGCGTTTGCAAGATGTGGGAGCACTTCCCGGGGAAGTATTCTGTTTGAAACAAAACGGATATAATCCTCTACAGCTTGCTTATAGCAATGATTATGGCCAGACATTTTCAATTTCAAATGTATATTTTCCGGAAATCGGGCCGATGTATGATTATTGCGATATCCACCGGGGCACCGAGCCCGGCGAACTCTATTTTGTGGTCTGGCCCCACTACGATTCCATCATCCTCTATCATACATTCGATTACGGTCAAACGGTAACTCTGCAAAGCTACATGCTGCAAACCTGGGATGAGGTGGTCTACACGGCAGGCCGGACGCCCGGTTCCTTCTATTATACCCGCCGGGAAATATGCGGAACCCCTCCCTGTCTTCACTCCTGTATCTGGATCTATTTCAGCCGCGACTACGGGGTGACCTTTACGACCTATTATCATAATCTCGACAGCACCCTCACCGGCATGGTCCGGAACGAGCTACACCCGTCACTTTCCGTGTTCCCCAACCCCGCCGGCGATAAAATCACTTTCCGCGCCGGCGGCACTATGTCGGGCGGAGAGATGCAGATCGACCTTTTCGACCGGCTGGGAAACACAGTCATGGCCGGGATCCGATCTAAAGACCAGGAAGCGGTTACCGTCGATATCCGGGATCTGTCGCCGGGAATTTACGGCTATGCTGCCACTCAAAACAAGTTCCGGCATTCCGGCAGGTTTGTGGTGGTGCGGTAAGATTAAGGCAGCGGATGGCCCCGGCTAACCTGCTGTGGATGAAAGTCCGGTTCCCGAAGGGAAAACTTGAAACTTGAGACTTAACACTTGCGACTTAACACTTGTGCCTCAATCCTACTTTTTCCTTTCAAAGAAATCCGAAATCTCCCGGTTCGCCCGGGTGATCCGGTCTTTTCCCATTTTAATGATCTTCCGGTCGTAGGTCATGATGCCGTTCACCTCGCTCTCCACGTCGGTGGTCTGGGTGTAGATGGCGGCCGAAAAGCCGCGGCGGATCATCACTTTCAGTTTTTCCAGCAAGTCAATGTAAGCGTTGGTCACCTCGTCGGCATTCTTGTATTTGACATATCCCCAGTTGCGCTCCTTTTCCCAGGTATATCCCTCCACAGCCAGTCCCATTCCGCCGAACTCGCCGAGCACGGTCGCCCGGTTACCGTCGTACAGGGTCATCTGCGGGTCGGGATAATGATGGATGTCGAGGATGTCGCCGGCGGGATAGAAGTTCCCCCCGCTGGCCGGGTTCACCAGCCGCGACGGGTCGTAACTTTTCGTCCACTGCGCGATTTCGACGGTGTTGAACTGCCCCCACGACTCGTTGAACGGGACCCATGATATAATGGAGGGGTTCGATTTCAGTTGGTCGATGATCGCCTTCCATTCGGTCCTGTAGTTCCCGGCCGATTCGGGCGACCGTACCGCTTCCTTCCCGTTGAAATACTGTTCGGTTTGCCATTCCGGCCCTTCGTCTCCGCTGGGCATGTCCTGCCACACCAGGAGGCCCTCTTTGTCGCAATGGTAGTACCACCGCGCCGGTTCCACTTTCACATGTTTCCGGATCAAGTTGTAGCCGATCTTTTTCGTGGTGGTGATGTCCGATTTCAGGGCGTCGTCGGTGGGGGCCGTGTAGAGGCCGTCGGGCCACCAGCCCTGGTCGAGGAGTCCGAAGGGGAAAATGTCGCGGTTGTTGAGTTGGATCCGCACAACTCCCGTGCTGTCGGTATGAGTCGAAACTTTCCGCATCCCGAAGTAGCTTTTCACCGTCTCTACCGGTTTCCCGTTCTGCACGAGGGTCACCTCAAGGTCGTACAGGTATGGATCTTTCGGGCTCCACAGCCGGGCGCCGGTCATCCCGATCAGCGCCGCTTCGCCGGCCGCTGCCTTCCCGGCGCCGACTTCCTTGCCGTCCGCCAGCACCTTTACCTCCACCATCGATCCCGGGAGGGCATGTTCCACGTCAGCCTGAACGGCCACGGTCGATCCGTCGATATCGGGAAGGGAGGTCACGCGGCTGACATAGCTGCCCGGGACCGGCTCCATCCAGACGCTTTGCCAGATGCCGGTCACCGAAGTGTACCAGATGCTGTGCGGCCGGGAAACCTGCTTGCCCCGGGGCTGCCAGCCCTGGTCGGCAGGATCCCATACCCGTACGGTAATGGTCTGCTCTGTTCCTTTGATCAGCCATGGGGTGAGGTCGAAGGAGAACGCGGTATAGCCACCCTGGTGGGAACCGATGTGAATGCCGTTGATCCAGACATCGGCCTTCCAGTCAACCGCCCCGAAATGAAGAAGCAGGCGCTTGTTCTTCCAGGCTGCGGGGACGGTAAAGGTGCGCCGGTACCAGAGTTCCTTCTCCGCTCCTACCGGTTTCATTACGCCCGAAAGGCTCGATTCCACCGCAAACGGAACGAGGATCTTTCCTTCGAAAGAAGCCGGAATGGCGCCACCCCTGGGAAGGATCGCGTAATCCCACAACCCGTTCAGATTCGCCCACTGGTCGCGCACGAGCATCGGCCGGGGGTATTCGGGAAGGGGATTGGCCGGATCGACCTTGGCGGCCCAGGGCGACCGGATGCGGTCGCCCGCAGGCTTCCAGTCCTGGCTCCGGCCGGGCATCCCGGCCAGGACCAGCAGGACAAGGCAAAGAAGACGGGTCATTGAAGGATGATCTTTTTCATCTCGGTTCGTTCGGCGGTACGCACCTTCAGCAGGTAAACGCCCTTCGGCAGCGGAGAGAGGTCGAGATGCGCCGACTTTCCGTTCCAGTCATAATGTCCTACGATGGTCCCGGAGATGGTGAGGAGTTCGAGCGGAGCCGACGATCCGGCCGGCGAGCCGAAAGCATACACCTCTACACCGCCGGTGGTCGGGTTGGGGTGAACGTTGACCCGCGAAGCCGCCTGCCGGTCATCCGCGACCGTCATGAGCGGGTTGGTGGCAT
>DAONFN010000205.1:0-6151 GCA_035403625.1 Bacteroidales bacterium | reverse complement strand
TCCCGGAGAAACCATATGGTATGAGCATGTCGACCAGGATAAGATCAGGAGGGTTTGTTGCCGCTCTTACGAGAGTTTTGTTCGCTTCGCTTTCCAGGATGCACGTTGACCCCGGAAATGCTACGGACAAAATCAGTTCCAGTGAATCAGCAACCTCCTTATCGTGCCCGGAAATGAGTAGGACCAGTTTCTTCATAGGCTATCCGGTAACACGATATTTTTCGGGTTTGTTGACATTGACCAACAGTTCATTTACCTCTTTTTTCAGTTCCATCATCTTCAGTTCCCTGCCGATCATCAGGTTATTAAACCTTTCCAGTTCGGCCATCTTGATCTTCAGTTCGTTCTCGGCTTTTTGTCTCGCAGTAATGTTGTGAAAAACCATCACACCCGAAGAGATATTTCCTTCGTTATCCCGAACCGGGGCTGCATTCACGGAAACGATAGTCGGGGTTTCCCCATCCGGGAAAAAGATCATCTCTACATTTTCCATCACATCTCCGTGTTCAATAGCCCGGGCCAGCGGGAACTGTTCAAAGGTCATCGGTGTTCCGTTGGGGAATAGCACCTTCCAACGGCGGAATTCCTCACCCAGGCTGCCTCCGGATCTGATCCGGCTGCCATTCTGTAAAAGGTCAGCCGCTTTGGAATTAGCCACCCGGACCCTGATTTCGGGGCTATCGGCGATAATTATCCCGGTGGGCGACTGCCCGATGGCCGTTTCGAATAAGGAAAGACTATCCTGCCGGTCTTCCTCCACTGAAACAGCTTTTGCCAGGATCCCGATCAGGTCGATCTCTTCCCGTGAAAATTCTCTGGCTGAAGTGTCATAAACCGAAAGAGTGCCGATGATGATCCCCCGGCGTGTCACTTCGGCGCCGATATAAGCGTTGAAACCGAAGTCGGAAATGAATGGGTCGGTGCCGGTATAAACAGACCCACTGAGATTTCCCAGGGCTACCGGTCCGGGTCCTTTTACGAAAGTGGTTTCATACCCAATCCGGCCGGGTGCAGGATAGATGGCCGGGAAACCCTCGGGCAGACGATAACCCGCCGTCACTGTGAACCACGAGGATTTTTCGTCGAGCCGTTGGTACAGGGAACATGTTGCTCCCATCACGGAGCAGGCACACTCCAGGATCGTCTGAATGTTCTGCTGCACGTCGGCCCCCAGGTCTCTGAAAAGATCAGCCACCGCCCGGAAACGATCCTGCATTTTACGGGTTTGGGTGATATCCTGGGTAGTGCCGATCATCGCCAGCGGTTGACCCTGTTCATCGGGAATTACCGCGGTACTAATATAGACTGGAAATTCCGTTCCATCCTTCCTCCGGTTCATCAGTTCACCTTTCCAGCCTCCTTCGAGGGTGGCGTTGAAGATGCCGTTTACGACTTCAGGAAGGTTGCTGTCTGACCGGATCATTCCGACGGGTTTACCCAGCAATTCTTCCTCGGAATAGCCATACATTCCTGCAAACGAATCATTTACATAAATAATATGGTCATTCATATCCGAAATGCATACACCATCACTGATGTGTCGTAAGGCAAGAACCAGCATGGCATTATCGGGAACAGGAGTTTTCATGATCACTCAGCTAATCTGGAAATGGCTGTCGCTATTTCCTTTTTCATGGATGATATATTTGGATTCCCTGCCAGATTCTCTCAACAGGGTATTGATTTCCTTCTTCAGATCAATCATTTTAAGTTCCCGGCCAACCATAAGACTGTTGAAATTCTCCAGCTCCCGGGCTTTTCGGTTCAGCGCCTGTTCCGACTTTCTTCGCTCGGTGATATCCAGAGAGATACCGCCCAGCATATCGCCCTTCCCTTCATTCGGGATGATGAATTTTACGGTTTCAAATGTACCTTCCCTGCCTTCCTTGTCGGAAAACGTTTCAATGATGCGGACCATCCCGCTTTCCCTGACCTGAAGATCGGCCTGGTAGATCTGTTCACCCTTTTCCCCGGGAAATACCTCCTGAGGAAGTTTCCCCAGCCATTGATCAGCGCCTAAGGTATCGGCCATCGACTTATTCACATAGATAAGCCTCATTTCGTGGTCTTTGAGAAATGTATATACCGGCAGATGCTCCATGAACAATGTGAAGCGGCGCTCGCTGTCGGCCAGAGCTTCCTCCGTTTCCCGCTTCCTTGAACTGTCGGCCTGGTCCTTCAGAAGTTTCCCGATCAGGGCCGTAGCTATGGGATACAGAACAAGAATCGTGACGGTTAGTGTACGGAAAGCGGTTTGGCGAATGGCGGAAGGAATGGTCAACATACACAGGACCATGACGATGTGAATCACCAGGCCGAACATATATAGGTAGCGGGTCTTTCCCAACCGGTTTTCCACATCGGGACTTCGGTTGGCCAGGATGCCGATGAGGGTGGAAGTAACAATAACCGAGGTTCCCATGATCACCCCGCTGCCGCCCAGGTACAAGCGGTAAACCAGGGCGATGGCAGCCGCGATCACGGCTGATTCCCAGCCAAAGAAAAGCCCGCAGAGACTCAGGATCACGCTGCGACCGTCAAAGATCAAACCGGGCGAGAGGACAAAGGGATTCATCATGCCGATGAGACATACAATCCCGAATAGCAAACCCTGGTATATCTTGCCGTTAATCGTGTGCTTTCTCCACCGCTTGTCGATGAAACCCGAAAATATGCTCACCGAAACAAGGACCGCAAGATTGAAAATCAGTTCAATAACGATCATCTTATCCTATTTTTGGTGGATTATGTAACGCTCCTGAAATCCCAACTGCCTGGCCAGGTCATTCACCTCAATTTTAAGTTCGATCATCCGCAGTTCGCGGTCCACCATAAGACGATTGAACCACTCCAGTTCATCGACTTTATTCTTCAACGCCAGCTCTGATCTCTTCCGGTCGGTAATATCTCTGACGATGGCAGTTACTTCCGACAGCCCGCTGGGGACCATTCTGGCTTCGAACTCCCGAACCCCCTTACCGGGGATTGAAATCTGATATTCAAACACCTGCATCTCTCCCCGCTCCAGAGTCAGGAATATCTTTTCTTCTACCAGATCGGCAATATCGGGGGGGGCGATATCCCGGTTCCTTTTCCCTATTAAGGGTGTGGATTGATGGTAAAGATCATCATGCGCCGCTTTATAGTCGAGATAGGTTCCCTCGCGGTTGATCCGGAACATAAGATCGGGGATGGCATCCAGCAGCGCCTTTGCATATCGTTCACTCAAGTTAAAGAAATCCTCTTTGCCTTTTAGCGACATCGCGACACCCTCCGACTCCCGGGCCAGCAGGAACAAGGCCATGCCCACGAAAGCGCCCAGGCCGTCAAACAATTCAATGAATGTCCGGCCGGCTAAGTCATGGTAGTCTGTCACGATCACGCAATAACCTAACAGTGTATCATGATGGCGGAGTTTGATCACAATCGTGGAGCGGTCTGTGCAATCTGTCCGCATCCTGCAATCTCCGCATGATTTGCACAGGGTGGTAACCCGGATGGTTTCAGCCAGCGAGGAAAAGGTGGTCCAGCACCATGGTTTGCATCCGGCTTTCAGCTCAGGTAATAATGCGGCGGTATCTGATTTCATGCCCCGGCTGACCAGATCGGAGGTCTCTCCCCTGGCGTTTTGAAGAACGATCATTGCCCCCCGGAAAGGGGGAAATCCGCACACTGATTCACACACTTTTACACTGAGATCATGGCCATTGTCAACACCGGTGACATGGCGGAACAGAACCCGGAAAAGGTCTGAAATTCCGGGATTGGTATGAGCAATAACCTCCCTGCTGGATTCTTCCATGGTTGGATGATTTCAGTCTTACCCGAAAGATGTAGGCACAAATATAATAAAAGAAGCCAGGTTTTCTACTCAGAGGGGAAGTTCCATCTGTCCAACACCATCAATTGCCCCCGATGATTCTTTTCCGGCGGGGTCCTGTACCCGGTTTTCATCCGCTTTATCCCTTGAAACGGAAGGCTCCATGCGGAATGGAAGCGGGACAGGTACTTCGGCAGGGGGCTCCTCCACTGTATTTTCAGGCGTTTCCGTCGGGACCGGCTCAACCCATGAACATTTTTTCAGCGGGTGAACCGACACTCGTTTTCCCTTGGCTTTATAGCCTTTAACACCGATGAACTCATGGACTTCGATCTCCTCTGATTCCACCCCCTTGGTCTTCATCTTCATATCGAATTGAATCTCCAGCCGGGGTAACACGGCTCCGGTGAGAAGGATGAGCTTATCCGGGTCCTCTACGAACTCCATTTTTTTGTCGGTGATGTCGGCCTTGAAACGTTTCACGTAAAATTGTTTCGTTTCCGCCTCCTGGTAAACCACCGTGTAGATCTTTTCCGGGTCGAATTTTTCGATCAGGATCATTTCGTCGTCGAAGTGGGTGGACAGGTCAAACGAGGTCAGCCGGTAATAGCCGGCCTGCATGATCGTGATGATGCGGTCAGCGCCGGAAAAGGCTCCGAGCAGGATGCCCCGGCCATCGGTATTGAGCCGTTGCACCGTCTCGTCGTACCAGATGTTGAGTGATCCCAGCGTGCTGATCCCTTCCTGCCGTTTTTCAATTTTCCTCACGGCAAACTTGGTCAGGGTATTCCCCATCGAGGACCGTCCTTTTATCGCGATATCCGTGAAGTCAAAATCGAAGGAGGTCTTTTTCATCCGGGGCTTGGGTTTCAGGTCCACCCTGACCATCTCGGCTTCCCCGTTCGGGTTGGCGGTAAAGTAAAGCACTTTGGACCCCGGAGTGCCACGGGTAACATTGTATTCCTTGTCGCGGGTCACTCCCAGCACGCTGAACCGCTTAACCATGATCTTACCGTTCTTACCGTCGCGGTAGATCATGTTATAGACCGTCCGGGAATCGTTCTTGTTGAAGACGGCGATGTGGATCACATTCTGGCCGACAAACAGTTTACCGGCCACTTTCACCACGATGAAAGTACCATCGTCACGGAAAACAATGATGTCGTCGATATCGGAGCACTCACATACGAATTCATCTTTCTTCAGTCCGGTGCCGGCGAATCCTTCTTCCCGGTTCACATAGAGTTTCTCGTTGGCGGCGGCGACCTTGGCTGCTTCAATGGTATCGAAACTCCTCAGTTCCGTGCGCCGGTCGCGGTTCTTACCGTATTTCTTGCGAATCTGCCGGAAATATTCGATGGCAAAATCGATCAGGTGGGCCAGGTGATTGTCAACCTCTTCCATATCCATCTTCACCTGGGCCATCGCTTCATCGGCTTTGGCGGAGTTGTACCGCGAGATTCGCTCGATGGGAATACGGCGCAAACGCTGTACATCCTCCTGGGAGACCGGGCGGATAAGTTGTTTGGTGAAGGGTTTCATCCCCCGGAAAATGGCCGTATCGATCTCTTCCGTGGTCTTGCATTTCTTAATTCCCTCGTAAACCTCGTTCTCAATGAAAATCTTTTCCAGGGAGATATAATGCAACTGGTCAAGCAGGTCCTGCCGGCGGATCTCCAGCTCCATCCGGAGGAGGTCGAGTGCCGTTTGGGTGTTCACCCGAAGGATCTCGGAAACCCCCATGAAGCGCGGCTTTCCCTTTTCAATCACGCAGGCGTTGGGTGAAATGGAGACCTCACACTCGGTGAAGGCATACAGCGCATCCATGGTGGTATCAGGCGAGACACCGGGCGACAAATGGATCACGATCTCGACATCGGAGGCGGTATTGTCGTCGATCTTGCGGATCTTGATCTTTCCCTTGTCGTTGGCCACCAGGATCGAATCGATGAGCGACCCCGTGGTGGTACCGAACGGGATCTCCCGGATGACCAGGGTTTTCTTGTCTTCCTGCACGATCCTGGCACGCAGCCGGACCTTCCCCCCGCGCAATCCGTCGTTGTATCTCGAAATATCCGCCATACCCCCTGTCAGGAAGTCGGGATAGAGCTCAAAGTCTTTGCCCTGCAGTATCTTGATGGAGGCGTCGATCAGTTCATTGAAATTATGGGGAAGGATCTTGGAGGCCAGGCCGACTGCGATTCCTTCCACGCCCTGCGCCAGGAGCAGCGGAAATTTGGCCGGCAGGGCAACCGGTTCCTTGTTTCGTCCATCGTAAGATGACTGCCAGGTGGTGGTTTTCGGGTTGAAGAGCACCTCGAGGGCGAATTT
>DAONFN010000204.1:3265-6155 GCA_035403625.1 Bacteroidales bacterium | reverse complement strand
GACGGGTTCCGCCATCCGATGGTATCTCACCGAAAGTGGCGGAACTGCCTTGCCGGCGGATACCCCGCTGGTGAATGGAACGACCTACTACGGAACCCAAACCGTCGATTGCACGGAAAGTGCATCACGATTAGCCGTTGCAGTCACCATCACCCTCTGTTCCAACCGGATCCGATGGGTTGAAGAATGACGGTCAACGCCACCGCTAACCGAAAAATCGAGGGGTGACAGGCAAAAGTCCTTTCTCTTACTTTTATAAGTGTAATTTCGCAAAAAACACATTGATCGATCCTTATCCAATCCTCAACCTTCGAACCCTCAGCCGGCTAATACTATCGATATGCACAGGATCCTCTCCCTTATCCCTGCCCTTCTTCTTCTGGCCGGTCTTTCCGCCGCCGCACAGAATCTGAACCGCCGGGAACTCCCGGAAATGGAACTCAGTCACGCCCGCAGGCTGTTGCAGGTGCCTTCCGTAGATGGATTCATCCCCCTGAAATGCGATTTCCACATGCACACCGTCTTTTCCGACGGAGAGGTCTGGCCGAGGATCCGCCTCGACGAAGCATGGACCGACGGTCTGGATGCCATCGCCATCACGGACCATGACAATTACCGGCCCCATAAGGACTTCGTTTCGGGCAATTATACCACCTCCCCGGCCATCGTTTACCAGGAGGCGGCTGAGCGGGGAATCCTGGTGATCCCGGCTATTGAGGTGACCCGGAAAATGCCTCCCGGCCATGTCAATGCCTTCTTCATCCCCGACACCGATATACCCGAACTGCACGATACATCGCGGATCGCATTTATGACCGCCATGACCAAACTGCATCATATGGGCGCCCTCATGGTCTGGAATCACCCGGGTTGGGCCGCCCAGCAAAAGGATACCGTAAAATGGTTCGGCATCCATGAAACGATGCTGATGAACGGCTGGCTCAACGGAATTGAAGTTTTCAACACCTCCGAATGGTACCCGGTGGCGATCCAGTGGGCGGTGGAGAAAAACCTGGCCCCCTTTGCCAACAGCGACATACACGGCCCGATGCGCAGTGTGTACAATTACTCCGAAGGCTTTATCCGGCCCATGACCCTGGTCTTCGCCACGGAGCGTACGAAAGAGGCCCTGCACGATGCCATCGTGGCCGGCCGCACCGTGGCATGGTTCGACGGCATGCTGGCCGGCCATCCGCCCCTCCTTGCGAAGCTGTTTGCAAAATCGGTGAGTTCAGCCAGGATCCAGAACCGGGGCGGAAAAACAACCTGGATGATTTCGAATACCACCGACCTGGCCATCGAACTGAAAGGAACATCGGCCGAGTGGAAAGGCACCCTCAGCCTCCCTCCCCGTTCGGCCGGCAACCTTACCGTGAAGGAAGATATTTCCTCCCTGCCCGTGGAGGTGACCAACTGGCATACGGGAATGAAACAGTGCCTGACCACCGACCTGCTGCTGGGAAATTAACTACCCGGTGGCGACCGGTGATGCTGAGCGATCAGGTCCGCAAAAAGGCAGACCGGATCAGCCGAAGCATAAACAAAATTTTTTCCATATTTCCGGATTTGCATTTGTGCTTTTTATCACATCTTCATGGTTAATTTCGTAAATACTCCTGATAGATATTTGGCTTCCCGGCATCGAATTTCAACGACATTAATTTTTTACCTCCCGGTTCTTCCGCACGCGGCAGGGTAGTCACGGTTTCGCCCGATTAACGAAAAGCCTCACCAATATTACATCTCGGCGAGGATGGGTCTCCCCGCTTAACGATCATTATTGCGAAACCGGCCATTCCCGGGTCGAGCGATGACTTTTTCCGCATGATCCTTTTTTTAATCTTTGTCATATATACAAAAGTAGATTGTTCGATTTATACATCGACTGATGTTAACGGGTAAACCATGAACCGTCGCAATTTCATCAGGATCTCATCGCTGGGGGCAGGAGGCGCCCTGTTGGGGTCATTCGGGGCCGCCAGGGGAACCTCTCTGCTCGACAAGCTGACCGGAAAAGGGGAAGAAGGAAACAGCCGCCTCAGGCCTACCCCGACCTATTGCGAAATATGTTTCTGGAAATGTGCAGGTTGGGTTTATAAAAACGACCGGGGCGAGATCTGGAAGATCATCGGCAACGAAAAAGACCCTCATTGCAATGGCCGGCTTTGTCCGAGAGGCACCGGCGGTGTGGGGATGTACTACGATACCGACCGGCTCAAGACCCCGTTGATCCGGACCGGCCCCCGCGGCAACCAGGTGTTTCGCCGCGCAAGCTGGGACGAAGCCTTTGAGTTTATCGCAAAAAAGCTGGATTTCATCTCCAAGAAATATGGCCCCGAAACGGTCGCCCTGATCACCCATGGCTCCGGAGGCCGGCTGCTGACGACCCTGATGAAAGCCTACGGTTCGGATGCCGTCGCCGGTCCCTCCTACGCCCAATGCAAAGGTCCGCGCGAAGTCGGTTTTGAACTCACCTTCGGCAGCGGGCTGGAATCTCCCGAACCGACCGATATCCGCGATACGCGTTGCCTGGTCCTTATCGGCAGTCACCTGGGTGAGAACATGCACAATTCGCAGGTGCAGGAAATGGCCGATGCCATTGGCCATGGCGCCACGCTGATCACCGTCGATCCCCGCTTTTCCACCGCCGCCGGGAAATCGAAGTACTGGCTTCCCATCAAACCGGCCACCGACATCGCGTTGCTGCTGGCGTGGATGAACGTGATCATCACCAATGAATGGTACGATAAAGAATTCATCGAAAAATATGCTGCGGGGTTCGATAAACTGAAAGAGCATGTGGCCCCCTTCACCCCGGAATGGGCCTATGGCATCACCACCATCGATCCCAACGTGATCCGCGAAACCGCACGGGAAATGGCCCAGGCCT
>DAONFN010000204.1:0-3165 GCA_035403625.1 Bacteroidales bacterium | reverse complement strand
ACCACCATCGATCCCAACGTGATCCGCGAAACCGCACGGGAAATGGCCCAGGCCTCCCCTTCGGTGCTGATCCACCCGGGCCGGCACGTCACCTGGTACGGCGATGATACCCAACGTGCCCGGGCCGTTGCCATCCTGAATGCGCTCCTTGGCTCCTGGGGCCGCCGGGGAGGATTTTACCTGCCCGAATCGCAGGAGATCCCCGAGTATCCGCACCCGCCCTTCCCGCCTGTAAAAAAATCGTGGCAGGATTCGCTGGGCGGCCGTTACCCCTTTGCCGACCAGCCGCTGGCCAATGCCATTATCGACGGATCTCTGCCGGGCAACCCCGGCGATTTTCAGTACAGGGGCTGGATTGTAAACGGAAGCAACCTCATCATGACGATGCCCGATACCCGGAAGACCCTGCGGGCCATCCAGGAACTGGAGCTTCTCGTCGTGATCGATACCATGCCGATGGAGATCACCGGGTGGGCCGACGTGGTTCTGCCCGAATGCACCTATCTCGAACGGTATGATGTGCTGCGGAACGATCACCACCGCGAACCTGTGATCGCCCTGCGAATGCCGGCTGCCGAACCGAAATACGATTCGAAACCAGGCTGGTGGATCGCCCGTGAACTGGCGCATAAAATGGGGTACAGCGAGTACTTCGCCTGGAAAAATATCGAGGAATTCCTTGATTATAAACTGAAGCGGATGGACTCTTCCCTGGAGGAGATGAAGAAGATCGGTGTAAAAAAATACGAGCGAACCTCGGGCGACCTCTTTTTTTCAGCCGAAAACCCTCCGGCGTTTGAGACTCCTTCGGGTAAGATCGAGCTCTACTCTGATCAACTGGCTATGGCCGGATTCGACCCGATGCCCCGGTACACCCCCCACCCCGAGCCTCCTGAAGGTTTTTACCGGCTCAACTACGGACGTACGCCTGCACATACCTTCAGCCGCACGTCGAACAATCCGAACCTGTCGGCCATCATGGCGGAAAACACCATCTGGGTCCACCCGACCGTGGCCGCCAACTGGCAACTGAAAGAGGGACAGTCGGTATGGCTGAAAAACCAGGACGGCGCAGTGACCGAGGTTCCGGCCAGGATCAGGATCACCGAACGCATCCGCTGGGACTCCGTTTACATCGTACACGGCTTCGGCCACACCGGCAAGCAGTTGAGCCGGGCCTTCCGCAAAGGCGTCAGCGACTCGGCCATGATCACCAACGTGATGATCGACCCGGTGATGGGCGGAACCGGCATGCGTGGAAATTTTGTGACGTTCGTAACCGAAAATCCGGAAAAGGAGGTGAAAGCATGAGGTTTGCAATGGCCGTTGACACACGGAAATGTGTCGGCTGCAGCGATTGTGTCGTTGCCTGTCAGACCGAGAACGATGTTCCGATCGGTTACTGCCGCGACTGGATCGTGGAAGTAAACGACGGGACCTACCCGCAACTGGAGATGGAGATCCGGTCGGAACGGTGCAACCACTGCACCAACTCCCCGTGCGTAAGGTGCTGCCCCACAGGGGCCAGTCATTACAGCGACGGTGGCATCGTGCTGGTCACGCCGCATAAATGCATCGGTTGCGGAGCCTGCATCGCCTCCTGTCCTTACGACGCCCGTTATCCCCATCCGAAAGGGTATGTCGATAAATGCACCTTCTGCCTCCACCGGGTGAAGGAGGGATTGCCGCCGGCATGCGTGGCGGTTTGTCCCACTAAGTGCCTGACGTTTGGCGATACCGACGATCCCCGCAGTGAAATCTCCCTGTTGCTGAAAAAGAGGAAATTCAAGCGGCTGATCCCGGAAGCAGGTACCAATCCCAATCTCTACTTTTTAATCTGAACGAGATGAGAGAAGAGCATATCATCAGCGGCCGGATGAATCCCCTGGTAGATCCTTCCCTGAATATCTGGCACTGGCAGATCCCCCTCTACCTGTTCGTGGGGGGAGTCTCGGCCGGGATCCTGTTCTTTGCCGCGCTTTACTACATCCTGGGCAAGGACAAGGAAACTCCGGCGGCCGTCAGGCTTGCCCCGCTGGCAGCCCCGGTGCTGCTGGTCATCGGCCTGGGAGCCCTGTTCCTCGACCTGAACCATAAAGCCTGGTTCTGGCAGCTTTACATGACCCTCCGGATCGAATCGCCGATGTCGTGGGGCGCCTGGACCCTCATGGTGATCACCCCGGTGTCGGTGATCTGGTGCGCCACCTGGATCAAAGAACTGCGGCCCGGATGGGTCTGGCGCTACTCTTTCCTCGACGACCTGGAAGTCTTTTTCATCCGGTACCGGTCCGCCCTGGCCTGGATCATGCTGATCTTCTCCGTGATCCTGGGGGTCTACACCGGGATCCTGCTATCGGCGTTCAACGCAAGGCCGTTATGGAACACCAGCATTCTCGGACCTCTGTTCCTGGCCTCCAGTCTTTCGACCGGAGCGGCCGTGATCATGATGGTGGCGAAAAGCCATGCCGAACGCGATCTGTTCAGCCGCATCGACCTGATGATGATCGGGATCGAGCTGTTCATGATCGTGCATATGTTCATGGGATTCAAGGCCAGCACGCAGGTCCAGATCGATGCTGCGAATCTGTTCCTGGGCGGACCCTACACGGGGGTGTTTTTCATCTTCGTGGTATTCCTCGGGTTGCTGCTCCCGGCATTTCTCGAAATCCTGGAGATGCGGGGTCGCAAAATACCGGTTTATATCACCTCGGGACTGGTCCTGACCGGCGGGATCTTCCTGCGGTTCATCATCGTGTACGCCGGTCAGGCAAGCAGATACCTCTATTAGTGACGAATGACAAATGACGAATGACAAATGACGAATGACGGGTGACGGGTGACGAGTGATACTGCCGACTTAAAAAGTATAAACAACCGATACGATCAATCCTATGAACGAAAATTCCGGCACAAGAAAGAGGGGGTATATGAACCCTTATCTGGGTGGGGTGCTGCTGGGGCTGGTGCTCCTGGCTGCCAATTTCATTTCCGGCCGGGGCCTCGGGTCCAGCGGCGCCATCAAGAGTGTGGTGGTGGCAGGCACACAGGCCGTCGCCCCGGGCTACTGTGAGAAAACCAAGTATTTCAAGGAATACCATGAAGAACACTCCGGTCCGCCGATGAAGAACTGGCTCGTATTCCAGATGCTCGGGGTGGTGGCGGGGG
>DAONFN010000203.1:0-6185 GCA_035403625.1 Bacteroidales bacterium | reverse complement strand
GTTCTGAAGGGAGGTCATCGCATCGGCTACGCACAGAAGCAGGATGAGGGCCTTTGTCTTATCGTCCATCCCCGGTAACTGGCGGATGGCCACGAAAAAAAACAGGGCATTCAGCAGGTTCCACAGCGCGAGACCAGGCAGGTCGGGGAAACCCCGGAAAAGCCCGAATGCGAGAGCAAAAGTGGGACTGTACTTGAACAGGTCCCAGTGCTCCTCCGGGTAGGCACAATAGAGATTCTTCCCTTCCGTCAGGTGATCGAAGCTGTTTCGGAAGATGATGTAGTTGTTGTATTTCGTAATTCCCGGCCCATCCTGTTCCGGCATCTTCCGGGTCAGGGTCCATGCCTGCAGGGCTGCGGCTGTTGCCAGGATGACATAAAGCAGGAGAAGCCAAAAAACCGGCCGGATGCGCAGACGACTCATACTTCCGGTTTCAGGACACTGAAAATCACTTCGTCGTAATACTGACCGTTTTTGATCACGGCTTTTTTCAACACGGCCTCCAGGCGCAACCCGGCCTTTTCCAGGACTCGCTGCGAGGCCAGGTTGGCAGAATAGGGACGGGCAAAGATTCGCACGATGTCGAAGGTCCTGAATGCATAATCCACCATCTGCCGAACCACGGCCGGCATGATCCCCTTCCCCCAGTAAGGCTCGGCAAGCCAGTATCCCATTTCAGCATTTTTTCGGCGTACGTCGGTCTGTACATGGATCCCGATCGCCCCGCAGGGGATCCCGTCCACTTCGATGGCGAAGATCGACGGCGGATCGGCCTCCATGGCATTGTGGATGAACGCGATCCCCTTTTCCCGTGTGTACGGATGGGGGAATGCATCGGTAAGATTGTCGGCAATCTTTTTATTATCTGCGAAACGCACCAGGTAGCCGAGATCCTCCATCCTCCAGGGCCGGAGCGTAAATGCCGGGGTTTTTGTTTCGGTCTTCATCCATACAAATGTATTGATTTTTATTCGCGAGCCCCTGTTTTCTATTCATTTCGAGTTTGGAAACCGATGACAAACAATCCCGCGAAGCGGAAGGTATTTTGTTCCCGGGAGAGAAGCTGAAGGAAAAAATACCGGGAACCGGCTAATTTTTGGCATAAAATTTGTAAATTTGCGCTTCAAAATCAAATAAACCTAACACTATTATGAAAACATTACGTGCAATGCTGGGTCTGGCAATGGTGGCCGGCCTTATGTTCTTTTCGTCCTGCAGCAAGGATGAAACCCAGGATCTGACTCCTTCGATCAATTTCGCCGCTGGTACGGGGTATGTCTCCGGTGATGCGACCCTCCAGGTGAATGAAGACTTCAAGGTCGGGATCAACGCTTTCGCCAATACCAATTCAGGGTCGAAACTCGCCAAACTGACCATTACGCGGGTGTTTAACAATTATCCTGTTTCCCAGGACACGGTCTTCAGCGCCGCGTCCATCAACCTGGTCATCAATGCCACCGCCAACAGCAAGGTGGGACCGGAAAAATGGTATTTCAAGGTCACTGACAAGGACGGACAGTCGAAAGAGATCAGCCTTACCATCACCACAGTAGCCGGCGCCAGCCCCATCAACACCTTCACCATGAAGATCATGGGCGCCCAGGGATCCTCCACGGGCAGCTCGTTTGCTTCGATCGACGGTACGGTGTATTCCCTTGCCAACGCCAAAACGAACGCTGCGAAGGTCGACTGGCTTTATTTCTACGGAGCGACGAACCTCGCCACGCTGGCCGCACCGAACGATGCCGATGCCATCAGCGTCTTTAACGATCCGACCAACGGCCTTGCCACCTGGGCGGTAAAGAATGCCACTAAATTCAAGAAGGTGACCGACGCCATTACCTGGGCCGATATCACGACCGATGCGGTGATCGTTGCCCAGACGGCTTCCGGCGTAACCAACACGAAGATCAACAACCTGGCCGCCAACGACGTACTGGCTTTCATCACCGCTTCCGGCAAGAAGGGAATGATCAAGGTGGAAAGCATCAGCGGCACCACCGACGGCACCATCACCATTTCGGTGAAGGTCCAGCAGTAAGCTTTTTAATGAATTTCAACGGGTTTGCGAAGCAAAGCTGTTTTAGATTCTTTTATTCAGGTAGAGACGCAAGATTTTGCGTCTCTACTTTTTTTATGGCCGGTGGATTCCGCCCTTCCGGGAGTACTACGGAAGCGAGCTCTTGAACTGGAGGTAAGTGTCGGGAAAAAGTTGACCGTGCACACCTCCGAGGGAATTGAAGGTTTCGTTGATCTTTGCCAGACGGTCTTCCGGTGAAGGATGGGTACTGAGAAATGCCGGTAACGTCGATTGACCCTGGAGTTTCGTAAAAAAGTCGCCGAGAGAGGCGGCATCATACTGTGTCGGATAGAGGTACCTGACGGCCGCGGCATCCGCTTCGTATTCATGACTGCGGCTGTAGGCCAGGTTGCCCAGCCCCTGGGCCAGAGCGGCGGCCAGTTCGGCCAGCTGAGAGGGGTTGCTTCCCAGGATCAGGCTCAGCAAGAGGGATTCGCCGTACTGAATGGTCAGCATTTCCGAGGTGTGGCGCAGGTCGGCATGGGCCATTTCGTGAGCCATGACCCCTGCAAACTGGGCTTCGTTGTCGAGCAGTTTGATAATGCCTGTATAGAAATACATATTCCCTCCCGGCACACAGAATGCATTGATGACCGTGTCGTTCCGAATGATGCGGCATTTCCAGGTAAAGTCAGCGGCATGGGTCAGTTTACCGCCGGCCAGTATCTGGTTGCGGATCCGGTACAGGTGCTGGTAGGCAACCGGATTCTGGACCGAATCAAGAATGGGGTATTCGGAGGGGTTCCCCATGATCTCCTGGTCAACCTGCTTTCCGAGGGCTATATCATCCTCTACCGTGAAAATGGTGAGGGGAAAGGTCCCGCCATCCTTCTTACAGGCGGAAAAGAAGAGGCTGAAAATTAGGATCGCCAGCCATCCTGTAATCTTAGCTGTTGTTTTCATATCGATTGATTTTTAATTGTTTTCATGGTTTTCCGGAGGATATTCCCCCTCCCATCGGGCGATGACCACCGTAGCGAGGCAGTTCCCGATCACATTGGTCGCGGTGCGGGCCATATCCATCAGTTCATCGATCCCCAGGATGATGAAGATGGGCCAGACCGGGAGGCCGAAACTGGCGGCGGTACCCAGCAGGATCACCAGGGAGGCGCGGGGAACAGCGGCAACACCCTTGCTGGTCAGCATCAGGGTAAGCATCATGACCACCTGCGTCCGGAAGGGCATATCCACACCCGCCATGTTCGCTACAAACACGGAAGCCATGGCCAGGTAAAGGGTGGTCCCGTCGAGGTTGAAGCTGTACCCGGTGGGCATCACGAAGGAGACGATCTTACGCGGCACGCCGAACTGTTCCATGTTCTCCATGGCCCGCGGAAGGGCCGATTCGCTGCTGGTGGTGGCAAAGGCAATGGTTGCAGGTTCGGCCACCGCCCGGGCAAAAGCTTTGACGGGGATCCTCAGCACCAGCATGATGGGCAGCAGGATCGCCAGAACAAACACGAGCAGGGCAACATAGAGGGTGCCCAGCAGGTGGGCGAGATTCACCAGGACATTCAGCCCCATGTGCCCGACACTGTAGGCAATGGCGGCAAATACCGCAAAGGGGGCAAACATCATGATGATGTTCGTAAATTTAAACATCACGGCGGTAAGCGATTCTGTAAACCGCAGCATGGGGGCCCTGAAGCGCTCTGCCACCAGGGCGACCGCAATGCCGAACAGGATGCTGAAAACGACGATTTGCAGCACCTGACCTTCGGCAATTGATTTGGCAATATTTTCTGGAAAGATGTGCAGGACGATCGAATGCCAGTCTTGCGGAGGTGCTTCCGGCAGTTTGCCATTCATCATTTCCGGGGGAACGGTAATGCCCTTCCCGGCCCCGCTCAGGTTGATCGCTGCCAGGCCGATGAAAAGGGCCAGGGTGGAGACCGCTTCAAAATAGACGATTGATTTCCATCCCATCCGGCCCACCTGCTTCAGGTTTGCATGACCGGCGATACCGGTGACCAGGGTGGCAAAGATCAGCGGAGCAATGATGGTCTTGACCAGGTGGATGAAGATCTGGCTGACAATATTCAGTTCTTTGGCTACCAGGGGAAAATCATGGCCAAATTCGACCCCGGCGATCATGCTGACGAAGATCCAGGTGGTCAGCTTTTTCTTTTTCAGGGCGTACAGACAATAGCAGGCAATCGGGATCCAGCGCAGGGAGGGTAACATCCAGGGAGGTACTCCCCGGAAAAATGTCCAGGCCGCGGCATGTACCGCGGCAGCCACCGAAACGGCAACAAACAGGAGGATCAGGATGCGGCGGACAGAAAGCATATCACCGGATGAAGGCGGGTAAAGATAACGAATTTCGCTTCATCCGGTGATCGCTGGTTCACCCAGGACTATCTCCGGATGATCTTCGATGTCTGGCACTGGTCTCCCGACACGATCCGGATAAAGTAAACTCCCGGGGTGCGTGAGGCCAGGGAAAGGAGGTATTTCCCGGCTCCTTCAAGGTCGCAAAGATATACCAGGGCGCCGGTCATGCTGTGGATGCTGATCCTGGCTTTTTTACCCGGTTCAACGCCGGCCAGATCGACCATGAATTCACCATCGGTCGGATTCGGGTAGATCCTGACCTGCAGACTGGTCACTTCCGGCATTCCATTCGTTGCCTCTTCTTCCTGGGTGACCTTTGCATTCCCTGTCGGCAGACAATAAATGCCGTTGGTGGCAATGTACCCGCGCAGGTACCCGCCTGCAAAGACCCGGGCTCCCGGCAGGAACCGGATGTTCTTCCCGGCGATCAGCGTGGCCCTGCCTCCTGACTGGACGGTAAAGGAGGTGCCGTTGCCGGCCACCGTGATGGTCTGGCTGGCGTTGAAACACTGTACCCCGGTAATATTAACGTTGGTGAGCGACATGGAGACCGGGATGGTGGTCACCGACATGGTCACAGGATTGGAAGTGGCCGGGTTGCCGGTAACGCAGGAGGCACTTGAAGTCACTACGCATGTCACCACATCGCCGTTTTCAGGAATGTAGGAGAACGTTGCATTGGTACCATTGCTGGCATTGGCCGAATTAACTTTCCATTGGTACTGCGGCATGATGCCTCCATTCATGGCGGCGGCTGTAAAGTTCACCGTGGTACCGCAGAACACAGGGTTGGCCGAAGCGGTGATCGTCACACTCACCGGAAGCAACGGGTTCACCGTCATATTCACCGGGTTTGAACGAGCCGGGTTCCAGGTTACACAGGTTGCATTCGAAGTCAGTTGACAGGTAATGATATCTCCATTTACAGGGATATAAGTGAATGTTGCATTGGTGGCATTGCCGGTATTGACCGAATTAACTTTCCATTGATATTGTGGATTTGTTCCGCCATTGGTGGGGGTCGCAGTATAGACGACCGGGTTGCCCGCACATACCGGGTTGGCGGAGGCTGCAATGGTCACAGAGACCGTTTCGAGCGGGTTCACCGTCATATTCACCGGGTTCGAAAGAGCAGGGTTGCCGGTCGCGCAGGTGGCATTCGATGTCAATTCACAGGTAATCGCCTCGCCATTCGCCGGAGCGTACGTGTAAGCGGCATTGGTCGCGTTGCCTGCATTAACTCCATCGATCTTCCATTGATACTGAGGATTCGCCCCGCCATTGACAGCATCGGCTGTAAAGTTGACAGAAGTGCCCGCGCACACCGGGTTGGCCGATGCCGCAATCGTAATGCTTACCGGTTGCAGCGGGTTCACCGTCATCGTCACCGGGCTTGATAAGGCCGGATTGCCGGTCGCGCAGGTGGCGTTCGAGGTCAGTTCGCAGGTGATCATCTCGCCATTCGCCGGAGCGTATGTGTAAGCAGCATTGGTCGCGTTGCCTGCATTAACTCCATTGATCTTCCACTGGTACTGCGGATTTGCCCCGCCATTCAAAGCCGAGGAGGTAAAGTTAACCGAAGTCCCCGCGCACACCGGGTTGGCCGAAGCCGCGATGGTCACGCTTACTGGTTGCAGCGGGTTTACCGTCATCGTCAACGGGCTGGACAGGGCCGGATTGCCGGTCGCGCAGGTGGCGTTCGAGGTCAGTTCGCAAGTGATCATGTCGCCGTTGACCGGAATATAGGAATAGGTGGCGTTGGTGGCATTGG
>DAONFN010000202.1:0-6194 GCA_035403625.1 Bacteroidales bacterium | reverse complement strand
CCGGAAGATCTCCGGATCGGGTCGGTGAAAGGTAAGTCGCGGGTAATCGGCTATGCTGAACCGCGGAAATTCTGACCGGGTACGGTTGGGGTATGACAGGGCATACAGGATCGGCAGTTTCATGTCGGGCGGACCCAACTGTGCTTTCACCGAACCGTCGATAAACTGAACCATCGAATGAATCACCGATTGCGGGTGGATCACTACCTCGATCCGGGCGGGATCAAGGTCGAAAAGCCATTTTGCCTCGATCACTTCCAGCCCTTTATTCATCAGTGAAGCGGAATCGATTGTGACTTTGGGTCCCATTTTCCAGTTCGGATGAGCCAGGGCTTCCTGCTTCGTTATTCCGGCCAGTTCGTCGAGCGATTTACCAAAGAACGGTCCGCCGGAAGCTGTCAGATAGATTTTCTCCACACTGCCTTTATCTTCCCCCGCCAGGCACTGGAAGATGGCTGAATGTTCCGAATCGACCGGCAGCACGCTCACCCCTTTCCGGCGTGCTTCGGCCATCAGGAGGTCTCCGGCAACGACCAGCGATTCCTTGTTGGCCAGCGCCAGGTCCTTTCCAGCCCGGATGGCATGCAAGGCAGGCTTCAGTCCCGAATATCCCACAAGGGCTGAAAGAACAAGGTCGACCCCCTCCAGTTCGGTCACCGCCGAAAGAGCTTCTTCGCCGGTGTGGACACGGATGTCAAGATCAGCCAGGGCCTCCGAGACTTTTGCGTAACACGGCTCATGAACGATCACCACATCGCCGGGAAGGAATTCCCTTGCCTGCGCAATGAGCAGATCACAATTGCCATGGGCGGTCAGCACCTCAACACCGAACAGTCCGGGATGGGACCGGATGATCTCCAATGCCTGGGTGCCAATGCTTCCGGTTGATCCTAATATGGCAATCTGTTTCTTCAATGATAGTTCATTTAAAAGGTGATATACTCCTGCGGATTGACGGGCGTTCCGTCGCTCCACAACTCGAAATGCAGGTGGGGGCCTGTGACCAGCTCTCCGGTTTCACCGACAATGGCGATCGGTTCCCCGGCCCTGACATACTCACCCTCTTTCTTCAGGATCGCGGAGTTGTGTTTGTACACGGAGATAATACTCCGGCTGTGTTGAATCACGATTACATATCCCGTTTCAAGCGTCCAGTTGCTGAACAGAACGGTTCCGTTCTGAACGGCTTTGACGGCTTCGTTCTGCCGGGATACGATATCGACTCCGAAATGTCTGCGGACAGGATCAAACATGTTGGTTATGACCCCTTTGAGTGGGGTAAATAAAAGGGCGCCGCCGAAAGAGGCTTTTTTTGCCGGGGCATTTTCACCGGTCTCCATCCGGTACAGGTTGTATTTCGTTTGGTTCTCCACCTCCAGCCGCAACAATGAATCTTCTACCGATCGCCGGTTGCGGATGTTTACGTATCGCTTGACGCTATCCCCTACCACCGGTTTATCTTCCGTAAGATCTTTCCCGTTGATCACATCCTTCAGGTTTTTCAGGAAATCCTCTTTGGCCACCAGCGCCCGTTCAATTGAATCGGTGCGAAGTTGAAGGCGGTAAAGACGTGTGGTGATTCCAACGCTTGTGTAACCGGGAATGTACTCGCGCAGCGGGGTGAAGGCGATAAGGACGCTGGTGAGAAAGATCAGGATGATGGCCAGGGTGCCAAGTGCAATAAAGACGTTCATGCGGGAAAGCCGGAAAGTCAGGCGCTCTTCCAGCGTATCGTCGGTCATGAAAACAAGACGGTACTTGCTCCGCCATTTTTCCGTCCAGCGCCTTCGTTTTCGTATAGGATCCTGTTTGGCCATCTAATACCGGGGAAAGGGAAAACGCTGCAAATATCGGAAAATTATATCCTCCATCGACTCCGGACCATTCCCGGCCGGGACGAAATCGGGGCGTGAACGCCATATATCGGCATTTGTTGACCATTAATTGAAAAAATTAAAATATTTTTGTGGTTTGTAAGTTATAACAGTTTAATTCAAACGGAATTTTGAGATCGACGAAGCAATACACCCTCGCCGTATGGATTTTTATGCTTTCGGGAATAATGTTCCTGGGAGCCTGCTCGACCAAGAAGAATACCCTCCTTCGAAGGACTTACCATAATCTTACCGCTCATTATAATGTTTATTGGAACGGGATGGACAACCTGCGCCAGGGTGTTAAGGAGTACCAGAAAGAGGTCAAGGATAATTATGCCCTGATACTTCCCGTTTTCAATTACGGGGATAAAGCCGGTGCAACGAAAATGTCGCAGTACGGAGACATTGCCATCAAGAAGGCATCGAAAGCGATTAACAAGCATTCGATGATCTTCAACCGGAAAGAATACGTGCGCTGGATCGACGACAGTTACATGCTGATCGGCAAAAGTTATTTCTACAAGCAGGATTACCCAATGGCGAGGCGTACGTTTGAGTTTATTATTAAAACGTACAACGACAACAATATCAAGTACGAAGCCATGCTGTGGCAAGCCCGGTCGAACATCCAGATCGGAGACTTCAAACGCGCGGAGCCCATGCTGGATATGCTGCAGGCCAAGATCAACAAGGGCGATGCACCCCAGAAATATGAAACCGAGCTGAACCTGATTTACGGGCAGTTTTTTATCCTGCAGAAGAATTACGACGGGGCAGTTCCCTACCTCAACCGAGCCCTCGAACTGAATCCCTCATCGGCCATGCGAACCCGCGTCAATTATATTCTTGGGCAGATCCACCAGGAAAACGGCGACCTTGCCGAGGCTTCCAGGATGTATGCTTACGTTGTCAAGCATGCGAAGACTTACGAGATGGAGTTCAATGCCAAGATCAACCTGGCCCAGTGCTATACAGCCCAGAGCGGAAACCGGGACTATATCGTCAAGAAGCTGAAAAAGATGCTGAAAGACGATAAGAACAAGGATTTCCAGGATCAGATTTGCTACGCCCTGGCTCACATTGCCATGCAGGATGCTGACACCTCCATGGCCATAGAGTATTACCAGAAGTCGGTGAGCACCAGCAAGAACAACAATTACCAGAAAGCTATTTCGTCGCTTGAACTGGCTGATCTCTTTTTCACAGGGAAGGAGTACGAGGTGGCGCAGGCCTATTATGACAGCACCATGCAGTTCCTTCCCAAGGAGTACCCCAATTACAAGGAACTTTACAAACGCACCCAAACGCTTACCGACCTGGTTAAAAATCTCTCCATCATCCAGCGGCAGGACAGCCTGCAGAAACTGGCGGGAATGACGGAGGCACAGCGGATTGCCGTGATCGACAAGATCATTGCCGATCTTGTTCAGAAGGAATATCAGCAACAGTTGGAGGAGCAGGAGCGACGGGCGTCGCAATACCTTTATGCCCAGCAGGGGATGGGCGGAGAAGCGGCCATGACCGGTGAAGCGGCAGCGGGTAAGTGGTACTTTTACAACCCCACTACCATGTCGAACGGGTTCACCACCTTCACTCGTAAATGGGGTCGCAGAAAACTGGAAGACAACTGGTTCCTGTCCAATAAAGCTGCAGCCGCCTTCACCGAAGAGACCGGGAAGGGAGATTCCAAAGAGGGTTCGGCCGGTGACACAACCAAAGGAGGAAAGAAAACCCTTGCGAAGGCCAACAATCCCAAAGAGCGGGATTATTACCTGAAGGATATACCCATGACCAAGGAGAAGGTGGAGGCATCGAATGAAATGATCCTCGATGCCTGTTACCAGGCGGGTTTCATTTTTACAGAGGGACTGGGAGATTACGGAAACGCCACGCACATGTTCGAAACACTGCTTTCCCGCTTCCCTGAAAGCAAATACAAGGTTCAGAGCGCCTACGAGCTTTGTACGCTCTACGGCACGTTGCAGAATCAACCAAAGAGCGACGAATACAGGAACCTGATCCTTACACGATACCCTGAGAGCGATTATGCCAAACTGCTTGTCAACCCAAACTACTACAAGGAGATCAGTGCCCGCCAGTCGGAGGCCACCGTGCTGTACAACGACACTTACCGTGCCTTCACCAACCAGCAATACTACATGGTGATCAACAATGCCGGCATTGCCCGTACGAAATACAAGTCCGACACGCTGCTGATGCCGAAGTTCGATTATCTGCGCGCCATGGCGCTGGGAAAGATCGAGGTGGTCGATTCGCTGGTGGCCGGGATGAAACAGGTGGTGAGAGACTACCCGCGCAGCAGTGTAAAACCCCTGGCCGAGAATGTCCTTGCATATCTTTCCACCCAAAAAGACTCCAAAGGGCAACCTATCCAGACTGATACGGCCAAGTCATCCACCCCAAAACCGGAGGCCATATACTCCTATGACCCATCCGCCATGCATTTCTACGTTCTGATCGTAAACGAAGACCTGGTGGATGTCGATGCGCTGAAAATCAAGATCAGTGATTTCAACGAACGGTTCCACAGCCTGGAGAACCTGATGGTAAACAGCCTTGTCTTTGATAACGGACGGCAGATGATCACCGTCAGAAACTTTGAGAACAGCGAGTCAGCGATGAATTATTTCATGGGCATCCTGGGCAGTAAATACGTTTTCACTAAACTTGAAAATGCAGGGGAATACGCCAACTTCATCATCTCAGTCGACAACTATCCCATCCTTTACAAGAAGAAAGACACCCGCCAGTACATGCAGTTCTATGAAAAGAACTATTCTGCCGGGAAATAATACGTATTTTTGAATAAATCATCCATCATGTCGAAGAACAGAGAACCCGAACTCCAAACGATCAACCTGCTTGGCCAGGGTGCCGTGGTCAAGGGGGAGATCCAGGTGAACGGCGATTTCCGCATCGACGGGACCCTGAACGGGACCATCCAGTGCAAGGGGAAGATCGTGGTAGGGCCGACCGGGAAGATTGACGGGGAGATCCAGTGCCAGAATGCTGATTTCTCAGGTGAAGTCACCGCCAACGTAAAAGTGACCGAGATGCTGACGCTGAAGGAAACGGCACGTTTCAGCGGTGATATCATTACGGGGAAACTGGCCATTGAACCGGGTGCGAAATTTTCAGGAACCTGCCGGATGGAACAGGCCGGAACCGGGGCCAGGGAGATCCGCACACCCTTGCCGAACAATGAACCGCGACCCCAGGAAAAGCCTTAACGACTATGCACGGTATTCCGGGATGGCCATCCAGATGCTGGTGATCATCCTGGCCGGTCTTTTTACCGGAGTGAAAGCCGATCAATACCTGCAAACCCGACCCTGGATGACTGTGATCCTCACGATGGCGGGCGTGATTCTCGCCATCTATTTTTTCACCCGCGACCTGATCCGGAAATGATACCCCCCCTCCCGTGCCAACCGACTCCCCTTCACCCTATGTCCGCTTCCTGAAGAAGCTGTTGCTATTTACCGCCATCCTGGGTGCCATCGCCCTGGTCATCAAATATTTCGCAACCGGCATCCGCCTGACCCCAGCCCTCCCGTTTCTTTTTTGTTTCTTTATCGCCACCACGCTGCTATCCTATTATTACCTGGAGCGTGCCACCCGGCAGCGGTTTGCCCGGTTTGTCAATATCTTCCTGCTTTCCATTCTTCTCAAACTGCTGGTCTATGCCGGGGTACTGGCAGCCTATGCATTCCTCAACCGGGAGGATACGGTGCCTTTCATCTTCGCATTCTTCATCCTGTATATCTGTTATACGGTCTTTGAATCAGCCGGCATCCTTGTTCTGACGAGACGGAATGACCCACCCGCGGGTCGGTAACCGCGAAAATGCCTATCTTTGCCGCACCAATTCCACCCGATGATACACATCATCCGCCGCGAGCATTTCAGTGCCGCACACCGGTTGTTCCTGCCGGAGCTGACCGATGAAGAGAATTTCGAGATTTTCGGCAAGTGCTCGAACCCGAACTGGCACGGACACAATTATACCCTTTTTGTGACCATTCAGGGTGAGACCGATCCCGCCACCGGGCTGGTTATTCACCTCCGGCATGTCAGCCGGCTGATCGACGAAAAAATCCTCAAGCGGGTGGACCACCGGAACCTGAACCTCGAGGTTGATTTCCTGCATGGCAAGGTTCCAACCTCCGAGAATATCGCCATCGGGATCTGGAACGAACTGGAACCCGGAATAAAGGAACTGGGCGCTGAGCTCTCTTGTATACGCCTGGAACAGTCGGAGAATAACATCGTTGAGTATTTTGGTCCAACATCCAA
>DAONFN010000201.1:0-6263 GCA_035403625.1 Bacteroidales bacterium | reverse complement strand
CAGTTGGTTGATCCCGGGCTTCTCGAAAAGAAAAGTGTGGAAGCGCTTTCCCGCAAACTGATCCTGCGGTCGATCGCCGCCGGGAAAACCGGCCCTGTTTTTATCCTCTTTTTCAGTACCCAGGGAGCCGAAGGGAAGAGTTTCCTGCTGCAGCGGCTGGCTTCGGAACTGGGCCGCAGCGGGTATAAAGTACTTGCTCTTCTGCCCGGCACCACCGGGGAATATACCGCTGAGGGATTTGATGCGGTAAGGTACACCGTTACCAGCGACTTTTACCGCGTCGCGGGGCTGGGCGAACTGGATATCCGGGAAAACCGGCCCGGCCTTGAAAAGTATCATTTCATCTTTATGGAATTCCCGGCGCTCCTCGATTCTTCGTTCCCGGTCAACCTGCTGCGCACCGCCGACTGCAGTTACCTGGTATGCCGTGCCAACCGCCGCTGGTCAAAGGCCGACGAAGGGATCCTGCGGGAGATCACGACCGTTACCGCCCCGGCCAAGTCACGTCTGCTGCTCAACGGGGTGGAGCCCGAAGAGATGGAATCGCTCCTGGGCGAACTTCCCAGGAAACGTTCGAAGATCCGCGTGGCTGTGAAAAAGATCGTGACCCGCCAGTACCGGACCAACCTGCTTGCCTGACCCCGGGTTCGTCTAAAAATCTGCCCATGATGAACCAGATGGAGATATCCCGGGGAGCGGAGCGGCTGAAAAGGCCGGCCATCATCGGTTTTATCCTGATCTGTGCAACCTTCACCGGTGTTCTCATCGCCCGATGGGGATTCATGGTGGAACTTTTCCTGGTCGCCCTGCCTTTGCTGCTGATCATTCTCACTGCCATTTTCCTGCGGCCGGGACTGGGGCTGTACCTGGTATTCGTACTCAACTACTTCGCACTGGGAATTTACCGCTACCTCAACATGATCCCTTGGGGCCTCACAGTCGATATTCTCCTGGTAATCACCTATCTTTCGCTGGTTTTGCAGATGTTTCATCGCAAGGTGGAGTGGGGCAGGGCCAGGAACGACCTGGTGCTGCTGGCCGCCCTGTGGTTTCTCTATTCCTTTCTCGAAATGCTGAATCCCGAAGCGGGAAGCCGGGTGGCCTGGTTCTACTCGGTGCGCGGGATCTCCCTGTACATGATCCTGACCATCCCGCTGGTATTCGTGATCTTCCACCGGCGTTCCGACATGCGGATGTTTTTTCTCCTCTGGGGGATCTTTTCGCTGATGGGATCGCTGAAGGGGATTCAGCAGAAATTCATCGGCCTCGATCCCTGGGAGCAGCGGTGGCTGGATGAAGGCGGCGCTGCCCAGCACCTGCTTTTCGGAGAGCTGAGGATCTTTTCCTTTTTCTCGGATGCCGGCCAGTTCGGGGCGGCCCAGGGCATGGCCGGCGTCGTTTTCGGCATTCTGGCCCTCGGCGAGAAGAACCGCCGCAGAAAACTTTTCTATGCGATGGTGGCGCTTCCTGCCCTTTACAGCATGATGATCTCCGGCACCCGCGGGGCCATATCGGTCCCTTTTGCCGGAATCCTGCTCTACATCGTGATGAAGAAGAATTACAAGGTCATGACGATCGGCCTGGCCGCCCTCGTGGCCGTTTTCGTTTTTTTCAATTACACCTTCATCGGGCAGAGCAATTCGACGATCCGGCGCATGCGAACGGCCTTCAACCCGGAAGATGCATCCCTGCAGACACGCCTGACCAACCAGCAGCGGATCAAGGGGTACCTCTCCTCCCGCCCGTTCGGCGGCGGTGTGGGCTCAACCGGCAGCGTCGGGCAGAAGTACAACCCGGGCTCGTTCCTTTCGACGGTTCCCACCGACTCGTGGTATGTGATGATCTGGATGGAGGAAGGAGTGGTGGGCCTGGTCCTGCATCTCTGCATCCTGGCGTACATCCTGGGCAAGGCAGCCTTCCTGGCCATGTTCCGCCTGAAAAACGAATCGGTACGAACGCCGGTCATGGCCATGGCGGCCGGGATGGCCGGCATCATGGTCGCTTCTTATGGCAACCCGGTGCTGGGACAGATGCCGGTCGGCATCATTCTTTATACGTGCATGGCCTTCATGTTCATGGCTCCGGCGTTCGACCGGGAAATAACGACCGAACAGGCCTTAACGCTGCAAACCGCATGACCGGACCGGAAACATACCCGCTCGTCTCCATCATCACGGTCAACTACAACCAGTCGGCCGTGACCCTGGATCTGCTTCGTTCGCTGCAACGCGTGACGTGGCCGCGGCTGGAGGTGATCGTGGTCGATAATGCCTCGCCTTCCGACCGGCCGGAGCGGATCCGCGAAGAATTCCCCGGAGTGACCCTGATCCTGAGTCCCGAAAACCTGGGTTTCGCCGGTGGCAACAACCTCGGCATCCGCCAGGCAACGGGCCGGTATCTTTTTTTCCTGAACAACGACACGGAGGTGGAACCCGGAGTGATCGAGCCGCTGGTTTCACTGCTGGAATCCCATCCGGAGATCGGCGCGGTGAGCCCGAAGATCCGCTATTTCGATCAGCCGGAACTGCTGCAGTATGCCGGTTTTACCCGGATGAACCCCTGGACGGTGCGGAACCGGGCGGTCGGCTTCCGGCAGCCCGACGGACCTGCCTTCAACACACTTTCGCCCACCCATGCAGTGCACGGCGCGGCCATGATGGTTCCGCGGAGTGTGATCGACGAGGTAGGGGAGATGTCGGAGGAGTATTTTCTTTATTATGAGGAGCATGACTGGTCGGAAAGGATCAAGCGGGCGGGTTACCGGATCTATTACCAGCCGGCCTCCTGCATCCTGCACAAAGAGTCGGTTTCGACCGGGAAGGCGAGCCCCTTCATCACCTATTACCTGGCCCGCAACCGGATGCTGTTTGCCCGCAGAAATTTCAGGGGGGCGACTTTTTTCTTCAGCCTTTTTTACCAGGTGGCCGTCGCCCTGCCGAAAAATGTTGCGGTTTTTATGCTGAAAGGGCAAAAAAATCACCTTAAGGCGTATCTTAGAGGTCTCGGATGGCACCTTGCCCGGGATAAACGCCGGCCCGACAAAAGCGATTTCTCATGATGATCCTCCGGAATATCGTTCATATCGCGGAAATCCTGGTTTTTATTTCCCTGGCCGCATCTTCGCTCTACCTCCTGGTGTTCGGAATAGCGGGAGTTTTCCGCTACCGGCAAGCGCCGGGAGGAAGCGTCCACCTGAGGAAATTCGCTATCCTGGTGCCCGGATACAAAGAGGACAACGTGATCGTGGAGACGGCTCTTGGATCGCTCCGCCTCGATTATCCACAGGAATTATACGACGTGTACATCATCGCCGACTCTTTCCGGCCGGATACGCTTGAGAGACTCCGCGAACTGCAGGTCCGCGTGATCGAGGTATCGTTCGACAAGAGCACCAAGGCCAAAGCCCTGAACCGGGCCATGGCGGAGATTACCATCCCTTACGATGGGGTTGTCGTCCTCGACGCCGACAACCTCATGGCCCCTGACTTTCTGCGGGAGGTCAACGATGCCATGGCCCGCGGGTATTCCGCCATCCAGGGTCACCGGACCGCTAAAAATACCGATACTCCTTTCGCCCTGCTCGACGCCATCAGCGAGGAGATCAACAACCATATTTTCCGGAAAGGACACCGCGTTCTCGGGGTCTCCTCCGCCCTCATCGGGTCGGGGATGGCCTTTGATTACGGGTTGTATAAGGATTTCATGACCCGGGTTTCGGCCCATGGCGAAGACAAGGAACTGGAGATGCAGTTGCTGGGCCGGGGGATCACGATCGAGTACCTGCCGGAGGCCCTGGTCTATGACGAGAAGACACGAAAAGCAGAGGTCTTTGCGAAGCAGCGCAAACGCTGGCTTTCGGCGCAGTTCGAGATGTTCCGTGAGTATGGCTGGTCCGGCGTGAAGCAAATGGTGACCAGGGGCAATATCGACCTGTTCAACAAGGTCGTGCAGATGATCCTTCCGCCGCGCGTACTGCAGCTCGGCCTGGTCACCCTCCTCCTTGCCCTGGCGGTCCTGCTTCACCTGATCCCCGCCACCCGGGAATGGATCGTACCGGACCCGGCGTTGTACCTCGGCCTGTGGATCGCGACGGCGGCCGCCATCCTGCTTTCCATTCCCCGGCGGTATTACACATTCGATACATTGAAAGCGCTGAAATCGGTTCCCTATGCCTTTGTGGTCATGTTCGGGGTACTCTTCAGGCTTCGCGGGGCCGGCAGCCATTTCATCCACACCCCGCACGGAACCGGTGATCCCGGCAAAAGATGAACGCATCATGAGAATAGGCATAGAAGCACAACGGCTTTTCCGCCCCAGGAAACATGGAATGGACATGGTGGCCCTGGAGCTGATCCGGAACCTGCAGAAGGTTGACACGGTAAACGATTACTTCATTTTCGTCAAACCCGACACCGATGACCAGGTGGTTACGGAGACCGCGAATTTCCATATCGTCCGGATCCCCGGCGGCCCTTATCCTTACTGGGAGCAGGTGTTGCTTCCGGCGGCCGCGCGGAAACACCGCTGCGACCTGCTCCACTGCACGAGCAACACCGCCCCGGTCTTCCCCGGACTTCCCCTCATGATCACCCTGCATGATATCATTTACCTGGAGAAGATGATGCTTTTCGGCCACCAGGGGAGCTGGTACCAGAAATTCGGCAACCTCTACCGGCGCTGGGTGGTGCCCCCGGTGGTGCGAAAGAGCCGGGTGGTGATCACGGTTTCGGATTTCGAGCGCGAAAGGATCAGCCGATTCTTCGGGATGAGCCCGCAAAATTTGTTTACCGTTTACAACGGGGTAGGCCGGCATTTCCAGCCGATGAGCGACGAAACCGAACTCGACCGGATCCGCAGGAAATACAACCTTCCCCGGAAATTCCTGTTCTTCTTAGGGAACACCGACCCCAAGAAAAACACCCGGGGCGTGCTGCAGGCCGTGGCCGGTTACCGTTCGCGGGGCGACAGCGAAATGAAACTGGTGATGCTCGATTACCCGGAGAAGGCGCTGACCGACATGCTCCGCGAGATCGGTTGTCCGGAACTACGCGAACATATCTTCCTGACCGGCTACGTGGTCAACACCGACCTGCCCGGCATCATCAACCTGAGCAGCGTGTTCCTCTATCCCTCGCTGCGGGAAAGCTTCGGGATCCCGATCCTCGAAGGCATGGCCTGCGGGGTTCCCGTGATTACCTCGAATACCTCCTCGATGCCCGAAGTGGCCGGGGATGCCGCATTGCTGGTGAACCCTGAAAACCCCGGGGAGATCGCCGAAGCCATCTATTCACTGGTTAACGACCTTCCGGTTCGCGGGGAGATGATCCGGAGAGGGCTGGAAAGGGCCACCCGCTTTTCGTGGGAAAAAATGGCTGAAAACGTGCTTGCCCTGTACCGCGAGAAATTCGCCTGACCACCATGCTGCGGAACGAAAATATCCTCTGTATCTCCTATTCCACCTGGGACGGTCCCTACACCAAATCGGTGGTGCAGCTGATGTCGCTGCTGGCCGAAGGGAACCGGGTTCTCTATGTGGAATATCCTTTTACGCTGAAGGATTTGGTTTACAGCTTGTTGGGCAAACAACAGGCGCCGGTTGCCCGCATGCTCGGGCTGAAACCCCGGGCAGTACTAAAGAAATCAGCCGGCGGGGCTGAAGTCATCCACTGGGTGTTGCCGCCGGTCATTCCCCTGAATGCCATCCGCAACGACCGGCTATACCGGATGGTGCTCGCAGCCGACACCTGGATCTGCCGGCGGTCGCTGCGGCGTGCCCTGCGGAAATCAGGCATGACCGACCCCGTCGTCGTGAACGCCTACAACCCGATCTTCGGCGAACAACTGGCGGGGAAGCTGGGCGAAAAGGGATGTGTTTATTACTGCTACGACGGGTTTTCGAAGGATCGCCGGGGCATCCGGGCGTGGGAAGCCGACCGGAGGTTTGCGGCGAAAGCCGGCGGGGTGATCGTCACTTCCGACTTCCTGAAACGTGAGAAAGAAGCGTTCACTCCGAACGTGATCGCCGTGAAGAACGGAGTCGATTACGACCTTTTCAGCAAACACACCCGGAAAGAAGTCGCCAAAGATGGCCGGCCAAAGATCGGCTACATCGGCAGCATCGACCAGCGGTTCGACCTGGCAACCGTCGAGTTCGCGGTCAGGACCCTCCCGGGATACGATTTCGAGTTCACCGGCGATGTCAGGAACCCCTGCGTGAGGGAGGTCCTCGATAAATATCAGAACGTGCGCTTCCTGCCCCCGGT
>DAONFN010000200.1:0-6272 GCA_035403625.1 Bacteroidales bacterium | reverse complement strand
CCTGCAGTTTTTCGTAAGCAACATCCGCTTCGGCAAGGAGAACATTCATGTGTCCGGGCATGCGTCCCGCGACCGGGTGTATGCCGTACTTCAACTCCACACCCTTGGAGGCAAGCAGGTTCTCCAGTTCATGGCAAAGATGCTGAGCCTGGGCTACCGCGAGTCCGTAGCCTGGCACAACCAGTACTTTCTGGGAGTAGCTTAGCAATACTGCCGCATCGCTCAGCGAGATCTCCTTCACGGTTTTTTCGCCTTCCTGTGCCGACCCACCGGCACTTCCTCCGAAAGCTCCGACGATCACGTTGAGCAACGAACGGTTCATGGCCTTGCACATGAGAATGGTAAGAATTGTACCGGACGAACCAACCAGGATTCCGCCGGTGAGCATCGCCTGGTTGTTGTATAAAAAGCCACCCATGGCGGCAGCTACTCCGGTAAACGAGTTCAGAAGAGAGATGACCACCGGCATATCGGCTCCGCCAATGGGCATTACAAAGGTTACCCCGTAGATGAGTGCCAGCCCGGCCAACAGGTAGATCATCCAGTTCTCACCGGCAACCGGCGCTTTGAACATTACGAACACCACAAATGCCAGAAGCACAACAAGAAACGTCAGGTTTACGTATCGCAGGAGCGGGTTCCGGATGTCGCCGATCCGTTCATCCAGTTTTCCAAAAGCGATCATACTGCCCGCGAAAGAAACTCCGCCGATCATCAGCCCGAGAAGGATCGCCAGCGCTTCCCCGTTCAGCATGGTGGTTGCGCCGGCCCCGGCCAGATGTTCCTGCATCCGTGGAAATTCCATCATCGATATCAGCGCGGCACAGGCTCCTCCCATCCCGTTGAACAGCGATACCATCTGTGGCATCGCGGTCATCTTTACTTTCTTTGCAGCCAGCCAGCCTGTGACTGTACCGATTACCAGCGCGGCCACGATCCACCCGATATTATGGATTCCATGGTAGCTGCCGTCATCCATTTTTATTTTGTGGAAGAGGATGGTGAAAAGGATAGCCAGTCCCATACCTGCAGCGGCCCACAGGTTGCCGTTTCTCGCCGTATCGGGATGGCTCAGCTTTTTCAGGCCGAGAATAAAAAGAACCGAAGCGAGAATATACGATATCTCAAGAATTGAGATGTATGGAGAAAATTCGAAGGTCTTGGTCAATGTCTGTATCGTTTTCATAGCTCCGCATTATTGCTGTTTCTTCTTTTTCTTGAACATCTCCAGCATCCGGTCGGTTACAACGAAACCGCCCACCACGTTGAGGGTGCCCAGCACAACGGCGATAAAGCCCAGGATCATGGCCACCGGGTTGTCGGCGTGACCCATCACAATGATCGCCCCAATGATCACTACCCCGTGGATGGCGTTGGCACCGGACATCAGGGGAGTGTGGAGCACCGAAGGAACATGGGAAATTACCTCAATGCCCAGGAAAATGGAAAGGATGATGATGAAAATCGCCTCCTTATATTCCAGGATGTATCTCAGGATTTCATTCATACGTCATAATTATTTGTTTATGAAGGATTTCACTCGTTCGTGAATGATTTCTTTACCGTGGGTGACACAGGTGCCTTTGACGATATCGTCGTCCCAGTTCAGGTTGAATTCACCCTTGGGGCTGATCATCAGTTTCAGGAAATTGATCACGTTCTTGCCAAACATCTTGCTGGCGTCGGTCGGCATCTCAACCGGGAACGAAGAATGTCCGATGATCCTGACGCCATTGATGATCACCGTTTCGGCATTTCGGGTAAGTTCGCAGTTGCCCCCTGTGGAGGCTGCGAGGTCGATGATCACGGATCCCGGTCGCATGGCCCCTACCGTTTCCTTCTTAAGCAACAGGGGAGCCTGCTTTCCAGGGATCTGCGCGGTGCAGATCACCACATCCGAACGCACAGCATGGTCGTGGATCGCTGCCGCCTGGCGAGCTTTGAACTCGTCGGTTTGTTCGATGGCATACCCGCCGGCGGACTTGTCGTCGACAGCGCCTTCCACCTCCACGAATTTGCCGCCCAGCCCGATAACCTCCTCTTTAACAGCTGCTCTGACATCAAACACCTCTACCACGGCTCCGAGTTTGCGGGAGGTGGCCAGGGCCTGCAGACCGGCCACGCCGGCACCCAGGATCAAAACCTTGGCAGGGGTGATGGTCCCGGCAGCGGTCATGAACATCGGGAAAAATTTGGGGGGGGAATTGGCCGCTGTAAGAACAGCTTTGTAGCCGGCAACAGTGGCCATCGACGAAAGGATGTCCATAGACTGGGCCCGGCTGGTGCGGGGAATGACATCGAGGCTAAAGGATGTAATACCGCGTACGGCAAGGTCGCCGACGAGCCCGGTGTTGAAATAGGGGTTCAGAACGGCCAATAATATGGTATGTTCCTTAAGGGTCGCCACCTCTTCGGCGGAGGGAGGATTGATCCGGATGATCATGCCGGCCTGGTCGATGATATCCGGTTTTGCAGCAACCGAGGCTCCGGCGGCCTCGTATTCGGCATCAGAAGCATACGCCTTTGCGCCGGCATCCTTTTCAACAAGGACCTTCACCGACATTTTTGTCAGCGTAGCCACCGCCTCAGGCAGCAGGGCAACGCGGCATTCGGGGGCATCTTCTTTCAGAATTCCTATGGTCATAAAGGATAGGTTTTCGATTTGACAATCAGTTAACAATCAGAAAAGAAATTTCACGCGGTAGGTTCACCGCTTACAATCAGAAATTCCGTGATCACCGAATAGACGCAGATCTTAGCCGATAAATTCAGCAGTCTGGTGGCTTCCGTCGCAGAAGGGCTTCTTTTTACTTGCACCGCAGCGGCAAAGGGCCGCCACTTCATTCTGGATCTGGATCTTTTTCTTCTTTGAGTCACGCAGGATGAAGTTGCCCGTCACAAGAGCAGGCCCGTTCTTCAGGATATGGATCCTGGCGAACTTGGGTTTCATCTTGGCCTTGATCCGGGGTTTGGAGGTGACGAATTTCGCGCTTTTCAAATAGGTTAAGGCACGCGATGGACACCGGTCGATCACTTTCATGATCTCCTTGCTGTTGGAAGCATGCACATTGACCCAGGGTTTTTTCTTGCTGTTGAAAACTTCCGGGAGACCGATAAGGCAGTTGGCGCTGTGAATGCAAAGGTCCGCTTTCCAGTACACAGTGATCTCTCCGTTCGAAAACTCTTTGACTGCTTCTTTGTTGATTTTGAATTCAGTAAGTTCTGCTTTCGTAACTTTGTTTGACATAATGATCCGGGGTTTATATTTTTCCGTAAAATTACCAAAAATTGTTCAGTTTTGTTTTCAATTAAGCCAAAAAAACACGTAACGATATGATCCGGACCCTGGCTGAAATCAGAAAGGAATACAAACTTGCAGCATTGGAGGAGTCTGTGGCCCCGCAAAATCCGATGATACTTTTTTCGCACTGGCTGGAGGATGCGTTCAGCGCCGGGGCCGAGGAACCCACGGCCATGGTGCTGGCCACTGCCGAACCCGAAGGAATCGTTTCCGCACGGGTGGTGCTGCTGAAGGCGGCCGACGATAAAGAGTTCAGGTTCTTTACCAACTATGACAGCAGGAAGGGGCGTCAGATCGGAACCAATCCCCATGTGGCGCTGACCTTCTTTTGGAGTGTTCTCGAGCGTCAGGTCAGGGTGGAAGGCAAGGTCAGAAAAACATCCCGGAAGGAGTCAGTGGATTATTTTCTCACCCGTCCCGAGGAAAGCCGCATCGGGGCTTGTATCTCACCGCAAAGCCAGGTGATCCGCGACCGCAAGTATCTCGACGACTTGCACCAGGGATTTCAGGTAGCGCCCGGTGGGCCTGAATGCCCTTCCAACTGGGGCGGCTATATCGTTAAACCCTTTCGGATTGAATTTTGGCAGGGAAGGCCTCATCGCCTGCATGACCGGCTTCAGTACCGCTGGTCGGGGAGGCGATGGATGCTGGAACGACTTGCTCCGTAAACAGGTTTCAGGTAATAGATAGAAGGAACTTCGACCGGATGTATACCGAATCTTAACGGGTTTACGAAGCAAAGTTGTTTTAGATTCTGTGATACTGATCAGCCGAAGCATAAAACAAAGCAGAGACGCGAAATGGGTCACGCCTCTGCCAATCCTGATAATCAGTGGGATAAATTAATGTAGAGAGAAGGGTCTCCCCAGGGTTCACAGAAGCTTGAATGTGATCGACACCTTATAGTGTTCGTACGAAGGGAGGTCGAGATCCTTGCAACAAACCTGGGAGAGTTGATCTTTTACCAGTTTGTCGACCGAGGGATTGTCGGCAATGGTCTTTTCAATGATGATCTTTCCATCCTCGTCGACACCGAAAAATACCGTGACCGTTCCTTCACAGCAGTTTTTGACGGCTTGTTCCGGGTAGGTTATCTGTTCCCTGATCATTTTCTGCAGGCTTGCGGTGGCGGATTTATAAGGAACTGCTGCTTGGGAGGAAAAAGTGGCGAAAAGGACGACGATGAACAGAATGGCAAAGCAACGGAAAAAATTGACGGTTTTCATGGCAAATGGTTTTTGGGGTTTGTATGGAAATTGTGTATGGCTATCGGACGCAGAAAATGGACGGACGTTACAATAATTTTCTGATTTAACATATGTTTAACACATGCTTTCAATTTCAAAGGTACAAGTGTTAACTTGTTGAACACAAATTATATCTGTGATGTCCGGGAAAATCGGGGTTATCTTCAGATTCTTCTCGGTAACGGCATTCCGGGGGGGGAGAACCGTGTAAAAAAATCGGTAAACCGGATCATTCGTACGGTGAAACCGGGCAGAGCCTGCAGACGGTTTTATTTTCTGAATTCTTTGAATACCTTTGCGTTCGTCAATTCACGAGAAACACACCAATGAAAAATCTCTTCCTGCTCCCGTTCGCCCTGTGCCTTCTGCTTTTCACAGGATGTAAAACCTCTGTTAAGAGGGAGAATCCGTTTTTTTCGGAATACCAAACCCCCTTCCAGGTACCTCCCTTTGACAAGATTGATACGACCGACTACATGCCGGCATTTACCGAAGGCATCCGGCGGCATAATGCCGAAATCGATTCAATGGTCAACAATCCGGCACCTCCCGACTTTACCAACACCATTCTGGCATTTGACAAGTCGGGAAGGCTCCTGACGAAGGTGAGCAAAGTCTTTTATAATCTGAATGAGGCTGAAACAAACAAACAAATGCAGGCGATCGCCAGGCAACTGAGTCCCATCATGTCGAAGCATTCGGATGATATTTCGCTCAATGAAAAACTCTTTGCCAGGATCAAGGCTGTTTATGATAATCGCCTTGCCATGGGACTTGACAGTCAGCAATTGCGGTTGGTGACCAAGTATTACCGTGATTTTGAACGCCAGGGTGCTAACCTTTCACCGGCCAATAAGGACCGTCTGCGCAAGATCAATGAGGAACTATCCATGCTCTCGCTCACCTTCGGCGAGAACCTTCTGTCGGAGACGAACGAAAATTTCAAGCTGGTTATCGACAATAAGAAAGACCTGGATGGCTTGCCGCAACCGGTCATTGACGGGGCCGCAGAGACAGCAAAGGAAAAAGGCATGGCGGGAAAATGGGTCTTTACTCTTGCAAAGCCAAGTTTGATCCCCTTCCTGCAATATGCGAAGAATCGGGATCTTCGCGAAAAGATATACCGCGGGTATTTTATGCGGGGTAATAACGGGAATAAGAATGACAACAAATCCACCGTCGCCAGGATCGCCCGTCTCAGGGTTGAAAAAGCGAAGCTGCTTGGTTTTGACAGTTTTGCAGCCTATGTCGTGGATGAAAACATGGCGAAGACTCCCGAAAAGGTGGATTCGTTTCTGGGTCAGCTGTGGACTGCTTCCTTGCCGGTAGCTAAGCGTGAACTTGCTGAAATGCAGAAGATTATCGATAGGGAAGGAGGAAAGTTCAAGCTTCAATCGTGGGATTGGTGGTACTATGCCGAGATCATCCGGAAGGAAAAATACAATCTTGACGAGAATGAGATGAAACCCTATTTCAGCCTTTCAGGAGTGCGGGACGGGATGTTCATGGTAGCGAATAAACTTTACGGCATCAAATTTGAGAAACGTACGGATCTGCCTGTTTTTCAAAAAGATGTTGAGACCTATGAAGTGAAGGAATCCGATGGAAGTCACCTGGGTATCCTGTACCTGGATTATTATCCGCGCGATGGGAAAAGGGGAGGAGCATGGTGTACTGATTTCCGATCGGCCGGATGGGAAGACGGCCAGCGTGTTTATCCGGTC